>NZ_JBSSAB010000043.1:0-20400 GCF_054058195.1 Thermostichus sp. OS-CIW-29 | reverse complement strand
AGGACTTGGGTCATGGTTCTATCATAACTTCCGCATTCCTCCCGACACTGACCCTACGGGTACAGTGCGGGGCTCCTGCGATTTCTAGCTGAAATTGCCCGCGCCCAAGGGATCAACTACTTTCTGCTCTCTTTTACCGACCTGCTTGGGATCCAACGGGCCAAGCTGGTGCCTGCCTCAGTTATCGACTTCATGGCAGAGGGTCAGGCTGGATTTGCCGGGTTTGCTGCCTGGTTGGACTTGACGCCTGCAGACCCCGATGTGTTTGCCCAGCCGGAGCGCGAGCGCCTGTTTCAACTGCCCTGGCAGCCGGAAGTGGCCTGGATGCCTGCCGATCTAGTCCAGGTCAACGGGGATCCCTTGCCACAAACCCCCCGCTGGGTGTTGAAGCAGGTGTTATCCCAAGCAGAAGCCATGGGCTTTCAAGTCAAGACGGGGATCGAATGCGAGTTCATGCTTCTGTCGCCCGAAGAGTGGGCCATTTCCGATGAGCGCGACCAGCAGGCCAAGCCCTGCTATGACCAGCAAAGTTTGATGCGGCGTTTTTCGGTGATCCGGGACATCTGCGATGGCATGCAGAAGCTGGGCTGGGATCCCTACCAAAACGATCACGAAGATGCCAACGGCCAATTTGAAATGAACTGGCGGTTTGACGATGCCCTAGTTACGGCTGATCGCCACGCCTTTTTCAAATACATGGTGAAAAGCATTGCCGAAAAGCATGGCTATCGAGCTACCTTCATGCCCAAACCCTTTGCCCATCTGACGGGCAACGGCTGCCACACCCATATTTCTCTTTGGCAGGGGGAGCAAAACCTATTCGCCGATCCCCAAGGGGAATTGGGGCTTTCTCAACTGGCCTATCACTTCATCGGCGGGGTGCTACACCATGCACCTGCTTTGTGTGCCCTCACCAACCTGACGGTCAATTCTTATCACCGCCTCAATGCCCCCGTCACGCTCTCTGGGGCCACCTGGTCTCCCAACACAATCAGCTACAGCGGCAATAATCGCACCCACGCCATTCGGATCCCGGATGCCGGGCGGTTTGAACTGCGTTTGGCCGATGCTGCTGCCAATCCCTACCTTTTGGCTGCCGGTCTCATTGCCGCCGGTCTAGACGGGATCCAACACCAACGGGATCCTGGCCCCCGCTGTGACAACAACGCCTACACCGATCCCCTCCCCAATGCCCCAACGTTGCCCGGCTCTTTGGTCGAAGCCCTCAACCACTTAGACCAAAACACCCTGTTCCGCAGCAGGCTTGGGGATCCCTTTGTGAATGCCTACCTCAAGCTCAAACGCCAACAGTGGCAGGAATACAACCGTCAGATCACGCCCTGGGAGCGGGAAACAACCTTGGATTGCTAGCCCGGTAGTTGTTGTTATCTCATTACACCTTGAGAGAGGGCTTCCAACTGGCCTGGAGTGACCCTAAACCTGGGCCAACTGGTGTTGAGCTGCCTGCCGCATCACCTCTACTGGCACAGGCTTGCCTCCCAGCCAAAGCGATAGAGCCTTGGCCCCCTGGTGAACCAGCATCTCTAGTCCACTGATGGGGGTATGTCCCAACTCGGCGGCCATCCGCAGCAGAGGAGTGGGATCCGGCACATAGATCAGGTCGTAGACGATGGCACCCGGAGACAGCAGGCCCAGTTGCTCCCGGCTCAGGGGAGAGAGCCCTTGACCGGCGGGGGATCCCGGCTTGTGCATGCCCACGGGGGTGGTGTTGACCAAAAGCCGCGTCTGAGACAGGTAGCAATTCAACTCCGCCCAGTTCACCGTCTCCACCTGAGGCCAGGTCTGTTGCAAGGCCAGCAATGGGTTGGGGGATCGCCCTGCCACCCGCACCGGCCCCAGCCCCAACTCCAAACAGCCTTGGATGGCCGCCCGCGCTGCCCCCCCGGATCCCAGAATGAGGGTGGGGATCCCTTTTTCCAGACCCAGCAAAGGCTGCACAAAGCCATCGATATCGGTATTGGTGCCCGCCCACCCGCCCTCTGGCAAGGGGTAAACCGTATTCACCGCCCCCACCGCTGCTGCCCGCGATTCAATCTGATCGAGCAAAGGGAGAATGGCCTGTTTGTGAGGAATCGTCACATTAAACCCCCGCACCCCAATGGCCGCCAGCCCTGCCACCGCCGCCGCCAAGTGTTTTGGAGCCACCGGAAACGGCACATAGCAATAGTTTTCCCCCATAGCTGCCAAAGCAGCATTGTGCATGGCTGGGGATAAGCTGTGGGCCACCGGATCCCCAACCAGACCAAGCAATTGGGTGCTTCCCGAAATCCGACCGTCCACCGGCTCAGCCAACTCCTCAAGGGATCCCTGAAGTCACTCAAGATTTAAAGACGATTTAAAAACTACTGAGACTCCGACTCAACCCGCTGCAGAGTCTGCCGGTAGCGATGGCGCCAGTCGGCCAACGATTCTTCCGAAATGTGGTCGATCAAGGTGCTCATCTCCGCCAGGATCTGATAAACGCGGTCAAAGCTTTTTCGGGTTCGCTCTTCCTGCTCCGGTTGATGGATCTGCACCATGTATAAGCTCATCTTGATGGTTTGCAGGCGGTTTTTGCCCAAATCTTCCAGCATTTCCCGAATTTGCCCGATTGCCTCCCGCCTCACCTGTCTCTGCCGCCGTCGCAACAGCCAAAAGAGGATCCCGTGGATAACCCCCACCAAAGTGGCGCTGACCGCCGTTGCCGTTTCTAGCGAAAAAGCGCTGCGGCTGGCCACAAAACCACTTAGCAGAATCACCCCTATTCCTACCGCCGTCAAGACTAGCTCAATGTTGTTCAGGAACCATCTTCCTGCTGGTCTCCAGATCCCAGATCCGGCCACTTGACCCTGAAGAATGCCCATCATAGCCTTTTGCACCTCCCTTCCGTCTCTCCCGTTCGCTCAGCCCATCGCTACCTGCTCAGCCGCCCCAAGGCCAGGCGCGGTCTTCTACGGCTCAGTTGACGCTTCAGACAAAGCTGCCGGAGTTTTCGCCGCCGCAAGCGGAAGGGTCTATGGGCCAGGGATCCCGCTGTGGACAGTTCCGGTGCAGAAGCCTGCATTTTTTGGCTGAGCTCTTGATGGTGTTGGCGGAGATCCTCAATCTGCTTGAGGCGAGTCTCCAGCTCTCGGCGCAGTTCGGCGTTTTCTTTTTCCAGACGCTGCAGGCGTTTCAGCAGCTCTGAGGACTCCGTTCCGCTGACGCGGTCGGAAACTGGGATGGGATGGGGAGCAGTCACCACCGAGCTGTGCACATTCCTGCTATCTCGCATAGCCTGGGCAGCCCGACGCAACAGAGCCACCCCCTTGGGGTCATCGCTGTCCATGAGGCTGGCCGCTCCAAACTGGAGCTGTACCGGCAGCGCCCGTCCATTCACCACAAAGGGATCCTGAATCATTCGCTGGCAGCAGCGTTCGGCAGCAATTTGCGCAGCAGCCAAGGTGCTCCCGGAGAGCAGAATGATAAACTGCCCCTCGTCGTAGCAAAACAGGTCGTCTCCATCGCGCAGGTTATTGGCCAAACGCTCCCTAAACAGTTTGAGCAGATCAGCCCGACCGTCAGCATCCAGCCCTTGTGCCAGAGAACCGAGGTTGGCCAAGCGCAGCACAAACAAGCTGAGGGGTTCCGATTGGGCACGGGCCTGGGCCACCCGCAGCGGCAAACGAGCCACCAAATCCTGACGGTTACCCACCTCCAAACCAATCGACTTGGGGGGAGAGGGAGGAGATTTTTGCCCAGTTTTGAGCAGATATTGCTGGCGGCGACTTTCTACAATGCGCAGCCCTGCCCGCACCCGCGTCAGCAGCTCTGCAGCCTGAAAGGGTTTGGAAAGAAACTCATCGGCACCTGCCTCCAAAGCCCGCTCCATGCTATCGTTGCCCTCGCGGGCAGTCATGATGATGTAGTACACCCAGGCATATTCCGGCAATTGCCGCAGTTGGCGGCACAGGTCTAGGCCGTTCAGAGAGGGCATGACCCAGTCGGCAATGATGAGGTCTGGGGGTTGGCGGCGAATTTGCTCCAGCGCGGAGAGGCCATCCAAAGCATAAGAAATACTGCAGCCCTGCTTGCCCAAAAAGTTGGACAGCATCTCTGCCACCATGTAGCTATCATCCACAATCAGTACACGGGCTTGCAGACTGCCGTCTTGACTTCTGCCAGAGACGAGTTTCGCCTTCTCAGGCGCAGGAGCTGCACTAGCGCTCTCCGGTCTGGGATCCATAGATAAACCGAGGCAGGGTGGCGCGGGAAAGCAAACTACCCGCAACTTTCCATCGCTATTCTAATGAATGTGGTATCTCCATCGTTATTCTGATGCGGTAGCGAACAGCAGCCGCTTCCACTTTGCCGAGTTGGTTAGATGGATTGAATCACTCTTGAATCACTGAGACTTCGCTCGTCCAGAGCCGCTGTCTGTTGCTGCCCAAGGCTTGCTCTGACCAGAAGCCCTTTGGCGGGAGAGCTGAAATCTATGTGGTGAACATTTGTGAATTATTCGAGGCAACAGAGCAGAGGCTCAGTAACGGATCTCGAGGGTGACTTGGGCGCGCACGGTTTGCTGTCCCCCCTCCACCGGTGTGGATGCTGTTTCTAGACGGGCATAGTCGGCGCGGGCAAAGGGGATCGGCGGCGGGATCATGTAGCCATCGCTCTGAATCTGGATGCGCTCGACGGAACGGATGCTCAGGTTCAAGGCCCCCAGCACATCCTGGGCTTGACGTTGGGCATCTTTCACGGCTTGGGTTAGGGCGCGGCTGCGCGCTTCCAACAGGGTGGCTTCATCGGCCCGGAAACTGACCGATTCCACCTGGGTGGCTCCGGCGGCCACAGCTTCGTCCAGCACTTGCCCGGCTCTGGCCACGGGCACCTCGAATTGCAGACTGTTTTGCCCCTGCACACCCGTTAGGCGAGGCTGGCCATCCCGGTAGTCGTATTGCGGGTAGAGGGAAATGCCGGTGGTTTGCAGAGCGCCTACTTGCAGCTCCTTGAGGCGATTGACCAGCCGCTCTGAGCGTTCTGCCACCTGTTGTTGTACCGATTGCGCCGTCTCCCCCTGGATCACCACCCCCAAGCGAATGAGGGCAATGGAGTTCTCTACGGAGACCGATCCCTGTCCTGTAACCGTCAACATTCGGGATCCCTCAGCGGGACTGGCCATCGCTCCGCCTCCAGCGATTGCGTTCCAACCCAACAGGGCCACCGCCAGTACCAGGCCCAGCCACGCTACCCCCTTCAGCCCTTTCCAACCCCTGATCCCGTTCATTGCTTTCCCTTTCCATGGTTCAACCCCAGCCTACTCCCACCGCTCCTCAGCCTGATCCGACAAAAGCCCCAGCCACCAGTTCCCTAACCTCACCCAGCCGGTGCGTTCTTGCCCCCACGGATCCCGTATCCGCACACGGAATACCCGTTGATACTTGGAAGTGCTCCCGGAAAAAGGCCCCAGCCGCCAGTACCGTGCCTCCTGGCTCAACAGGGAGTAGCCCTGCTTTGCCGCCCACCGCTGCAGCAATTCTTGGCTGCGTCTTTGTTCCCAGACAAAAATTCCCATGAAAAGGGCAACAGCAACCGCTACCCATACTAGGGTCAATGCCAGCTCAGACATGGGGGTAGACAGCAAGGCTACTGCCCATCCTATGGGAGTTGCTCCAATGCTGGGATCCCCGGCGGTCAAAGTTCACCTTCGTCGCCTCACCCGCCCTCAGACCTTGGACAAAGAGATCCCTGCTTCAACCCATCAGACCGTATGATTGAGGCAGGGTGGTCAAAACTCAATCGGTTCTCAAGTCGTTAAGGTCTCTTTACAGAATGGCCGAATCGAAACTGCGACAACTGCTGCGCGATCTGGATGTTGAGCTGCAAAAAACCCCTGGCCTGGACGAAAAGCAGCGGCAGCACATTGCCACCATTCGCCAGGAAGTGGAAGCGGTGCTGGCCGAGCTGGGATCCCGAACCGAGAGCAAACAGAGCCAAGGGCATAGAGATCGCATTGGAGAGGCGCTGGGCCTGTTCGAGACCTCCCATCCCAACCTTACCCTGATCCTGGAGCAGGTGATCGACACACTGGCAGGGATGGGTTTGTAGTTTCATGGTCGGTAAAAGGGCTCACCAGAAAGCTCCCTTGCTTGCTAGCCTTGGTAATGCGTTGAAAGCTCCTTATGCTCTATGACCAGCACTCTCCACTCCACCTCGTTTAACACCACCCGCTCCAAGCAGGTTTTTGCCCGGGCACAAAGCCTCATGCCGGGGGGGGTTAGTTCTCCGGTACGGGCCTTCAAGTCGGTGGGCGGGGATCCCGTCGTGTTCGACCGTGTCTCAGGGGCCTACGCCTGGGATGTGGACGGCAACCAATACATCGACTACATCGGCAGTTGGGGGCCGGCGATTGTTGGCCACGCTCACCCCGAGGTCATTGAGGCTCTGCGCCGAGCTTTGGAGAAAGGCACCAGCTTCGGCGCCCCTTGCGTTCTGGAAAATGAGCTGGCGGAGCGGGTCATTGAGGCGGTGCCCAGTGTGGAGATGGTGCGCTTTGTCAATTCCGGCACCGAAGCTTGCATGGCGGTGCTGCGCTTGATGCGGGCCTATACCGGTCGGGAAAAGGTGATCAAGTTTGAGGGCTGCTACCACGGCCATGCGGACATGTTTTTGGTGAAAGCCGGTTCGGGGGTGGCCACGCTGGGCTTGCCAGACTCGCCGGGGGTGCCCAAGGCAGCTACCAGCGCTACGCTGACGGCTCCCTACAACGACCTGGAGGCAGTCAAGGCCCTGTTTGAACAGCACCCCGACTCCATTGCCGGAGTCATCCTAGAGCCGGTGGTGGGCAATGCCGGCTTTATTCCCCCCCAGCCGGGCTTCTTGGAAGGCTTGCGAGATCTCACCCAAAAGTACGGGGCCCTGCTGGTATTTGACGAGGTGATGACCGGCTTTCGCATCAGCTATGGCGGTGTACAGGCCAAGTTTGGGGTCATCCCCGATTTAACGACCCTGGGCAAGGTCATCGGCGGCGGCCTGCCGGTGGGGGCCTACGGCGGTCGGCGAGAAATTATGGAAATGGTGGCTCCAGCGGGGCCGATGTATCAGGCAGGGACTCTTTCCGGCAACCCCCTGGCCATGACAGCAGGGATCCAGACGCTGGATATTTTGCGTCGTCCGGGCACCTACGAGTACCTGGAGCGGATTACCGAGAAGTTGGCAACAGGGCTATTGCAGATCGCGCGGGAAACGGGGCATGAGATGTGCGGGGGCTATCTGCCCGGCATGTTTGGCTTCTTTTTTACTGCCGGCCCGGTGCGCAACTACGAAGAGGCCAAGACTTCCGATCTGCAGAAATTTGCCCGCTTCCATCGCGGCATGTTGGAGCGGGGAGTATATCTGGCGCCCTCGCAATTTGAGGCCGGCTTCACCTCCCTGGCCCACACAGAGGCCGATGTGGAGAAAACTCTAGCCGCCGCGCGAGAGGTGTTGAGCACCCTCTGAGTCTGCAATTCACCCTCTTTCGAGCCGGGATCCCTGCTATGGCCGAGCACATCCACCGCAACTGGAGCATCACCACCCAAGCTACAGAGAAGGGGTTTATCTTTCGCTGCCGACTGCTCCAGCAAGATGGCTCTTGCGAGTCGGAGATTGGCACCAAAGCCTACGGCTACTTTCAAAACGAGGCCGAAGCTATTCTGGCGGGCATGGTCTGGATCGACCGGCAGCAACTGCCGGATCACCTGGACGGCCTACTGTTCGACAACGAAGAGCCGGAGAATTAGACAGGGGCTTCTTCCCGCACCAACCGTTCCCAACCCAAGCCTTTGAGGGCTGCATTGCGCCGCAGCGGTCGGGTCACCAGCTCCAGCAGAGCCTGGGTGTTGCCGAAGCCGTGGATCTGGGCGAAGGTGAACTCCACCGACCACTTGGTGGTTATCCCCCGTGCCTCTAGGGGGTTGGCGTGGGCCATACCTGTGATCACCAGATCCGGCTGCAGGGCCTTGATGCGCTGGATTTGGTTGTAGTTATCCGGCTTTTCTACGATGGTGGGCTTGGGCACTCCCATCTCTTCGCAGGTGCGCTCCAAGAGGGCCAGCTCAGCCGCTTGGTAGCGTTTGTCCATGTAAGGGATCCCGATTTCCTGCACCGTCATGCCGCAGCGCACCAAGAAACGGGCCAGCGAGATCTCCAGCAGGTTATCGCCCATGAAGAAAACGCTTTTGCCCCGCACCAGCTCCAGATAATCCCGAACTTGGGGATGGCTCCACACTTCCGCTTCCCGCTCTGCCAAGCCTTGAGTCGGGATCCCCAATTCGCGGGCAATGGCTTCTATCCAGGCGCGGGTGCCATCCGGCCCGATGGGAAAAGGAGCGGTGATGAGCTTAGCCTTTTTGCGGCGTACCAGCGTGGTGGCTGTGCGGCTGAGGAAAGGATTCACCCCCACCACATAGGTGCCCGGCTCGATGGCCGGCAGCTCCCCATAGCGTTTGGCCGGCAACCAGCCGGAGACGCGGATCCCGTGTTTCTTCAGCTCCAGGGTGAGTTGGGTAACCACCGGATCGGGCACCGAGCCGAAGATCACCAAGGGGGGATGCTTGTGGAAGCCTTCCTCCTCTTTCTTTTTTCCGGAGCGGAGCCCGTAGAAAAGGGCCTGGAGACCCCCGCGGGTTTCCTGCTCCTCTGCCCGCACCTGCTCTGGGCAGCGCTGAGCCATCGAGGCCAAAACCGTATCTTCCCCTTGGGTAAAGGCGTAGTCGAGGCCATTGGCCCGGGCCACCACAATCGGGATCCCGATCTCCCCTTCCAGCTTCTGGGCTAGGCCCTCCAGGTCCATTTTGATGATCTCGGTGGTGCAGGTGCCGATCCAAACAATCACGCTGGGATTGCGATCCCGCTGAATTTGCAGGCACAGCCGCTTCAGCTCCTCATAGTCGTTGAGCTTGGCGCTAATATCCCCCTCTTCCAGCTCCGCCATGGCATAGCGGGGCTCGGCAAAGATCATCACCCCCATGGCGTTTTGCAGAAAGTAGCCACAGGTTTTGGTGCCGATGACCAAAAAGAAGCTGTCTTCAATTTTTTGATAAAGCCAAGCTACACAACTAATCGGGCAAAAGGTATGGTAGTTGCCGGTTTCGCACTGAAAGTTAAGGGCATTGGCACTATCCAAAGCAGCATTCATGCTCGTCTCCTAACAACATATAAAGAGGGGAACATTTCGGGCTAAAGGGCCGCCAACTGGGGCACACCCACCAATTTTTCGCTGAGATCCCAAAGCAGTTTGGCCTTGGCATCGTCTGCCGCCTCGTCAGAGACTTCTTGGTTAAAGGGCTTGGCATTCTTGCGTTGCCGGTTACCCCAGCTCCAGTAGAATCCCGACCGACGAAACTCGGGATCGGCCACCACTTGGGCCACCCGCTCTCCGGCCAATTCCTGAGAAACAAATCCGCCCGTGATGTTTTTTTGAAACCAGGGGAAAAGTTTTTGAAACAGGGGATAGTGATGGCGGAACAGAGCCGTGGTGGCTACACACCCCGGATAGAGGGAGAGGAACGTGATGCCAGTGCTCTCATGGAAGCGGCGGTGCAGCTCGCGCATGGTGAGGATATTGCAGACTTTGCTGTCTTTGTAGGCTTTCACCGGTTCAAATTTGCCGCCGTCCGCCATGCTGATGGGATCCTTGAAGCCCTGGGCAAATCCCCGCAGATCCCCCAGGTGGGGTTGGGGTGGGATCTTACCCCCCAGCTCCTTGGGATTGTGGGTAACCGTGCCCAAGATCACCAGCCGCCGATCCGGATAGGTGGAGCGTTTCAGATCCTCCAACATCAAATGGCAGAGCAAGAAATGCCCCAGATGGTTGGTGGCCATGGTCAGCTCATATCCTTCCGGGCTGCGCAGGGGCTGCTTGAGCAGGGGCATGTAGATGGCGGCATTACAGACCAAGGCGTCCAAGGAACGGCCCCAGTTGCGGAACTGCTCGACAAACCGCCGCACGCTGGCCAAGCTGGCCAGGTCGATCTGCATCAGGGTATAGCTGCCCTGGGGGATCCCCACTTGCTGGGCCGCCCGGTAGGCTTTGTCCAGATCCCGACAGGCCATCACCACGTGCCAGCCGCGCTTGGCCAAGGCCAAAGCTGAGTATAGGCCAACACCCGAGGAAGCTCCGGTAATCACGACGGTGGGTTGCTCTTGTCCTTGCATATCCAACTCCTGTGCCATTTCCTTCCCAAAGCGGGATCCCTACAGGATCCATCTTGGGGGGGAAAGCGGATCGGACAACAAATTGATAAGGTTTGCGACAGTCTTCCGAAACAGTGGCTTCATCTTTGGACACACTGCCCAAGCCGGCAGGGGATCCCTTACACCAAGGCCAGTTGGCGGGCTGGAGTGTTGTAAAAGTCGGAGAGCAAAGCAAACAGCTCCCGATCCTCGGCAGGTTGGGGCACGATCCCTTCCGGACGGGCCAGCAGCTCATCGGCGATGTTCAGGTAGTACTGGCAGACAGGCTCCAGGCTGGGATCGGTTTCCGCCATCTCGAAGAGGGTCTTGCCCTTGACCCGCGAGACGCGAATATCTTCGATGAGGGGAAGCACCTCGATAACGGGCATGGGAACTGCCGAGACGTATTTGTCAATCAGATCCCGCTTACTGGTGCGATTGCCGATCAGCCCGGCCAACCGCAGCTTGCGGGTTTTGGCCTTTTCTCGCACCGAGGCAGCAATCCGATTGGCGGCAAACAGGGCATCAAAGCCGTTGTCGGTTACGATCAGGCAGTAGTCGGCGTAGTTGAGGGGAGCCGCAAAACCGCCGCACACCACATCCCCCAGCACATCGAAGAGGATGACATCGTACTCATCGAAGGCGTTCAGCTCCTTCAGGAGTTTGACGGTTTCCCCCACCACATAGCCGCCACAGCCGGCCCCTGCCGGGGGCCCACCCGCTTCCACGCAGTCCACGCCGCCGTAGCCGCGGTAGATCACATCTTCTGGGTAGATGTCTTCGTGGTGATAGCCCTTGGCTTCCAGGGTGTCGATGATGGTGGGGATGAGAAAGCCGGTCAGGGTGAAGGTGCTGTCGTGCTTGGGATCACAGCCAATCTGCAAGACCTTTTTGCCCCGCCTGGCCAAGGCCACCGAGATGTTGCAACTGGTGGTGGATTTGCCGATCCCACCTTTTCCGTAAACCGCCAATTTCACAGCGCGTTCCTCCATGGGGCAGACAAGGGACATTATCGGCAGCCAACCCGCCCCCTGAGAACTGTTGCGAAGGATAAAGGTGGATCCCTCAAAAAGCTAGAAGTTCCCAGATCTTGCAAATCGTCCTAAGAAAGTTCCCAGGGCTTCTCAAGTCGATTTTTGATGTTTTTCCCGATTTTAGTTTTAGATATACTTTCATCAGTGATCAAAAGAAAACAATTCCAGATGACAATTCACCCAAATCGGGAAGGATTCAGCT
This sequence comes from Thermostichus sp. OS-CIW-29, assembly GCF_054058195.1. Classification (NCBI taxonomy): domain Bacteria; kingdom Bacillati; phylum Cyanobacteriota; class Cyanophyceae; order Thermostichales; family Thermostichaceae; genus Thermostichus; species Thermostichus sp. OS-CIW-29. The sequence goes on along the minus strand of NZ_JBSSAB010000043.1, from coordinate 8,970 downwards.
ATGCCATGGCGCTGATCCCGTCCTCTTGGCTTGTCGCTGAGGCAGGTCTGGTCTGAGAAAGAATCAAGAATGGTCTCAATTCTGGGGGGAAGGTGGGGAGAACCCTTCACTCTCAGGGATCAAAGGCAAAAGTAACTCGCACCGCTCCTGCAGAATCCACCTCGATCCTGCGCAGGAATTCCCGCAGGTAGGCACGCCGTTCGGTCTCGCTGAGGTCTTGCCAGAAGGGCGGGATGGAGAGGGTTTGGATGGTCTGGGTGAGGTTGGCGGGGGGGAGTTGCTCCAGCTTTTGGGCCAAGCGGGCCGTCTCTGCTCGCAACTGGTAGCGACGCTGGGCCAGAGAGGCTTCGTCCATCAGTCCAGATTGCTGTAGCTCTTCCAATTGCCGCAGCCGCTCGGCGTTGGCCTGGATTTGGGCTTGGAGCTCTTGGCGGACTTGGGTGAGGGCTTGTCGATCCAGCGTCTGGGCGCGTTGGGGCAGTTGTTCGCACACCTGCCGGATCACCTCCTGCAGGACTTCGGTGTAGGGGAGGCTGTAGCGACAGGTTTGGCAGCGCAGATAGAGGTAGAGGGATCCGTTCTTTTTCCCCTTGCGAGGGGTGGTTTGCACAATGCGCAGAAGGCTGCCACAAGCGCAGCAATGAACCAGGCCGGCCAAAGCGCGGGGAGCACTGGCGCTGCGGCGAGGGATCCCTTGGTTGCGCTTGAGCCAGCGATCGATCTGGGCGGCTTCCGTACGGCTGAGGAGGGCCGGGTGAGTGTCCCGCAGGGTGGTGCCGTCGGCATAGGCCAGATCCCCGCGGTACACCGGGTTGAGCAGCCAGTTGCGTCCGGTGGCCACAGAAATCCGCTTGTGGTGTTTTTCCTCCAAGAAGCGCACCGCCTGCCGCAGGGATCCGTAGAGGAGAAAGTGCTGGAAAAAATCCTGAACGATGCTGGCCTGCCGGCGATCCAGCACGTAGCGTTCCCCTTCGCGGCGGTAGCCAAAGGGGGCAGGGCCAGGGGGGGGTTTGCCCGCCAGGCGGTTTTGGGCTTGGCTGCAGCAGAGGCGGCGGCTTTGCAACTGATGGGGGATCTCGGCCAGCAGGGGGATCCAATCGGCAGCCTTGGTGGGGGTTTGCAGGCCGGATTCGGTGACCAAGCTGAGGCGGATCCCGGAGTGTTGGATTTGCAGCAGCCGCTCGTGGATTTCATCCGCCCGATCCCCCAGATCCGCCAGGCGCAAGAGCAGCACTTCCTGCACCCAGCCGGCTGTGATGCGTCGGAACAGCTCCTCCAAATGAGTTCGGGATCCCCAATCGTGCAGGATGGGATCGGCCCCTCGCAACTTGAGCCAGGCCAACTCCTGTTCCGGCAAAGGGGCATGGGAAGGCGTGTAGAGGTAGCCGCAAACGCTCATGGACAAGCCATTCAACTATTGTCACCGCCGCTGCGCCAGAACGGAATCAAGCACCTGGCGAATGTTGCCCTGGGCCTGTTGCAAGTGCTGACGAGCTTCCTGAGCAGAGCACCCCATCAAGGCCACAAGGATCGCGGTTTTCACCTCTCCATCACAAGCCTGCAGCAATTGGGCAGCCGCGGCGGGATCCAGATCGCAGGCTAGGGCCACCATTCGCTCCGCCCGCTGCTTGAGCTTGGCATTGCTGGCCTGGAGATCCACCATTAGGTTGCCATAAGTCTTGCCCAAGCGGATCATCACCCCGGTGGAGATCGTGTTCAACACCAACTTTTGGGCTGTGCCGGCTTTCATGCGGGTGGATCCGAGGATTACCTCCGGCCCCACCAAAGGGGCAATAGCAATATCCACCTGCTCGGTTAGAGGAGAAGGGTGATTGCAGGCCAGGCCAATCGTGAGCGCCCCAATACTTCTGGCGGCTTGGATCCCACCCAGCACATAGGGGGTACGACCGCTGGCGGCAATTCCCACAACACTATCTTGAGCTTGGAGGTGAAGACCCTCCAGCGCGCGGGCAGCCGCTTCTGCGTCGTCCTCTGCACCCTCTACCGCCTGGGTCAGGGCTTTTTCCCCCCCGGCGATCAAAGCCACCACCTGTGCGGGGGAAGTGCCAAAAGTGGGTGGGCACTCAGCCGCATCCAGTACCCCCAGCCGACCTGAGGTTCCTGCCCCGATATAGATCAGCCGCCCGCCGTGACGCATCCGCTGGGCAATGGCATCGATGGCTTGGGCAATCGGCTCCGCCTGAGCAGCCACCGCTTCCGGCACCTGCCGATCCTCGGCGTTGATCCGTTTCACCAGTTCCCAGGTGCTGAGACGGTCGATCTCGGCTGTAGCCGGGTTGGGGCTTTCGGTCAGGGATCTGGGATCCCAAGCCAATTGTGGAGAAACCATGGCAGCGCTTGTCCAGGCAAGAGGGATCCGCCTTCAGGGATCCTACACTTTGTCTTCTCGGATTCTATCGGTGGCAGGGGGCTCTCCTGAGGGAGCAGTGGAGGGAAAAACTGCGCCAACAGCACCACAACAAGGGCAAGGAGCACCAAGCCGGCCCCCTTCGCCAACGTCCATTCAACCAAAACCTCTGCCAGCGGAAACGCAGCGCGGCCATTCTCCAAAGATGCCCCCATCACAAGCGGCGACCAGCCCAAATACGCCTCAGTCGGCAGCCCAACCGGTGAATTGACGAAGGCGAGCGCCGCCCAGTGGCGGTACTCTAGAAGGTGTTCTAAGGACTCCGTCCCGCTACTGCGATGAGTAAGTCCATGCAAGCGATGGCAAGGACTCCGTCCCGCTACCGCGACCAGCCTGCCCTGCGCATCTTGATCGTGCGCCATGGTGAGAGCACCTTCAACCTGGAAAATCGCATTCAAGGCCGCTCCGATCTCTCCCGGCTCACCCCCACTGGAGAAGTGCAGGCGCAGCGTGTAGCCGAGGCCCTGGCCGGGATCCCGTTGGATTGCGCCTATTGCAGCCCCCTGTCTCGCGCCCTCGATACCGCTCGCGTCATTTTGAAAGACCGAGAAGGGATCCCTCTGCACGTTACCGATCAACTGCGGGAGATCGACCTGACGGCCTGGGAAGGGCTGACCTTTGCTGAGGTGAAGGAGAAATACCCCGAGGATTACCATCTGTGGCGGCACCATCCCGACAACCTGGAGCTGGAGGGCCGCTTTCCGGTGCGGGATCTCTGGCAGCAGGCGCAGGGGTTTTGGGAAATGCTGGCTTTCCATCTGCAATCGGCTTCGGGCCCCTGGAACCATGGAGCGGATCCCTCCCCAAGGCAGCCCCTCAATATCCTCATCGTGGGCCACAGCGGCATCAATCGCGCCCTGGTCAGCACCGCCATCGGCCTGGGGCCACACCACTATCACCGCCTTGGGCAGGATAACTGCGCCATCAGCGTTCTCAATTTTCCCGAGGGCCTGCAGGGGCCGCCACAACTGGAATCTCTGAACATCACCGCTCACCTCGGCCAAGCCCTGCCCAAGCGCAAGCAGGGGATGCGCATCTTGCTGGTGCGGCATGGGGAAACCCAATGGAACCGAGAGCGCCGTTTTCAAGGGCAGCGGGATATCCCCCTCAATGCCACCGGGGAGGAACAGGCAGCCAAGGTGGCAGAATTTTTGGCCACTCAACCTCTGCAACTGGCCTTCTCCAGCCCCCTGAAGCGCCCTTGGGCCACAGCCGATGCCATCTGCAGCAACCACAGCAACCTCATTTTGCGCCCAATGCCCGACTTGCAAGAGATCTGCCACGGCGACTGGGAGGGCAAGCTGCAAAGCGAAGTCGAAGCCGAATACCCCGGCGAGCTGGAGCGCTGGCAACGGGATCCCGCCAGTGTGCAGATGCCCAATGGGGAAAACCTTCACCAGGTGTGGGAGCGCACTCGCTCCGCTTGGCAGGAGCTTTTGGCCATCACCGCAGCCCAGTTTCCTCAGGGCACGGCGGTTGTTGTTGCCCACGATGCCATCAACAAGGCGATCATCTGTCAGTTGTTCGACCTTTCCCCCCAAGCCTTTTGGATCTTCAAGCAGGGGAATGGCGCCATTACGGTGATCGACTATCCAGAAGGCAAGGAGGGTGCCCCGGTTTTGAAGGTGTTGAACCTCACCACCCATCTGTCCGGCCAGATCCTGGACTGCACCACTGCCGGAGCTTTGTGAAGATGGGATCCTCTCCTCTCCGCAAGCTGACCGGTCGCGTTAGCGGGACGGAGTCCTTACCAGATGTGTGTCTCCAGAGAGTGCGCCTATTGGATCCCTTGCGCCAGCGGGATGAAGTAACCGATGTGTGGTTGCAAGAGGGTCGCCTGCGGGCCACCGAGCCGGCAGGGATCCCTGCCGACATCCCCACCATCGATGGCTCAGGCTGGGTAGTGGGGCCGGGTTTGCTGGATCTGTATGCCCACAGCGGCGAGGGGGTTGGCAACGGTCGCGTAAGCGGTGCGGAGCACTTTCTGGCCCACAGTCGGGAAACCCTGACCTCTTTGGCTGCAGCGGCTTTGGCGGGAGGCTTTACCCAGGTGGGGCTTCTGCCCACCCCCCTTCCTGGAACCGGCCTATTTCCGGTGCTGGATCACCCGGAACACCTGAACCGCTACCCCCGCCAACGTGGGGATCCCCGCTGGCTGCCCTGGGCTGCCCTGAGCGTGGGTGGCCAGGGAGAAACCCCAACCCCCTGGGGAGAACTGGCGCAAGCGGGAGCAGTTGGCTTTGCAGAGGTTCAGCCACTGCGCTCCTTGGCTCTGCTGCGGCGGGCTCTGGAGTATTTGCGGCTGGGGAAGAAACCCCTGCTGCTCTGGGCCTGGGATCCCACCTTGGCCGGGCAAGGCAGCCTTTACGAAGGGATCTGGGCGCTGCGCCTAGGGCTGAAAGGGATCCCTGCCAGTGCCGAAACTGCCGCTCTGGCCCGTCTCTTGGAGGTGATCAGGAGCGTTCCTTCCCCCCCGCCCGTGCACATCATGCGCCTGAGCCAAGCCCGCAGCCTGGAGCTGATCCAACAGGCCCAAGCAGAAGGACTGCCGGTTACCGCCAGCACCACTTGGATGCACCTGATCTTGTCCGAAGAGGCCGTCCTTGAGCATCGCTACGATCCCCACCTTCGTCTCCTGCCCCCTCTTCCCAGCGCCGGCGACCGGGAGGCTCTGATCGCCGGGATCCGTTCCGGCAACTTGGGGATCGCTACGGATCACCACCCCTACACCTACGAAGAGAAAACCCTGCCCTTTGCCGATGCTCCGCCGGGGGCGATGGGCCTGGAGCTGGCTCTGCCGCTGCTGTGGCACCATTTGGTAGAAACGGGATCCCTGACAGCGCTGCAACTGTGGTCTGCCCTCAGCCTGTACCCGGCCCGCTGCCTAAACCTAGATCCGCCCACCCTTACCCCCCACAGCGACTGGGTGCTGTTTGATCCCACCCACCCTTGGACGGTTTCTGTTGCCACTCTCCACTCCCGATCGCCAGCGACTCCCTGGCTGGAGAAAACCCTGTGCGGCAAGGTGTTGCACACCCATGTCGAGGGGATCCCATCCCGCAGCTCTGCCCCTTGATCCCGAAGAAGGCCGACAAGACCTGTCCGGAGAAAGAGCCAATTCAAAGAGGGGGATCCCTTCCCGCCAGCGGGACGGGGTCCCAAATTCAAAACTCCCCGGCCAGAGCGGCTACACAACGCTCACACAGCTCTGGATGTTCGGCAAATTCCCCCACACGGGTGGAATAGTTCCAGCAGCGCACGCACTTTTGGCCGTCAGCCGGAAAAACAGAGACCTCCAAGCCTTGACCTGAGGTTTTCTCCAGTTCCACCTGTGAGGTGATGAACAAGTAGCGCAACTCGGCAGCCCGCTCCTGCAAAAGAGCGTATAGGCTGGGATCCGCTACCTTCAGGATTACCTTGGCCTCGGTGGAAGCGCCGATGGGCTTAAAGGACTCCGTCCCGCTAACGCGACCGGTACGGGCTTGTTCCAGAGCCTTGTTCACCTCTTGGCGCACCTCTCGCAGCTGCTCCCAAATGGCCGCCAACTGGGGATCCCGCCAGTGCTCCGGCAGCTTCATCCACCCCCCCTCAAACACCGAACGGGTGGGCTTGGGATAGGGCAGATGGCTCCAAATCTCTTCGGCCAGGTGGGAGAGAACGGGGGCGATGGCCTTGGCCAAGTTCTCCAGCAACAGGGAGAGCACCGTTTGACATTGGCGCCGCCGTAGACTTTGGGCATGGCTAATGTAGAGGCGATCCTTGGCAATATCCAGGTAAAAGTTGGAGAGATCCACCACACAAAAGTTCTGAATCGCCTGGAAAAATCGGTAGAACTGATAGCTGGCAAAAGATTCGCCGATCTCGGATCCCACCTCGTGCAGGCGGTGCAAAATGTAGCGGTCTAGCTCCGTCAAGGCTTCAAAAGGAACGGCATCCTGAGTTGGATTGAAGTCGTAGAGGTTGCTCAGCAAAAAGCGAGCTGTGTTGCGGATTTTGCGATATACATCCGCCATTTGCCCAAGAATGGTCTTACCCAGCGGCACATCCCCGGAGTAGTCCACACTGGAGACCCACAGGCGCAGCACATCCGCCCCGTAGGCGGGATCCATCTGGGGATCTTTGCCGCCGTTAATTAACACCAGCGGATCGATGACATTGCCCAGGGACTTGCTCATTTTCTGGCCTTTCTCGTCCAGCACAAACCCATGGGTGAGCACCGCCTTGTAGGGGGCATGGCCGTTGACGGCCACGGAGGTAAGCAAACTGGATTGGAACCAGCCCCGGTGTTGGTCGGAGCCCTCCAAATACAGATCCACCGGGTAGCCCAGCCCTTGGGCCTTGGCCACTGCCGCCCAGGAGGAGCCGGAGTCAAACCACACGTCCATGGTGTCCATCCCTTTGCGGTAGGTGCGGCCATTGTGGCGGTACTTCTCCGGCAGCAGCTCTTCCACCGGGCGCTGCCACCAGGCGTCGGATCCCTCCTGGGCAAAAATGGCCTTGATGTGGTCGAGGGTCTCGGCGGTGAGCAGAACCTCGCCGGTTTCTTCGTCGTAAAAGACGGGGATGGGCACGCCCCAAGCCCGCTGGCGGGAAATACACCAATCCGAGCGCTCCGACACCATAGCGGTGATGCGGTTCTCCCCGATGGCCGGGATCCATTTCACGGTTTTAATGGCCTGCAGGGCCAGCTCCCGGAAGCCAGCTACAGACGCAAACCACTGCTCGGTCGCCCGGAAAATCGTTGGCTCTTTCGTGCGCCAGTCGTAGGGATATTTGTGGTTGTAGGGCTCTTCCTTGAGCAAAGCCCCCGCAGCCTGCAGAGCCTGGATGACAGCAGCATTGCCGCTGGTCTCCGGCTTCTTGGAGAGCACATCCAACCCGACGAACTGGGATCCGGCCTCGGCGGTAAATCTCCCCTGATCGTCCACAGGGCTGAGAATGGGCAGACCATACTTTTGGCCGGTTTTGAAGTCATCTTCCCCATGCCCCGGAGCTGTGTGCACAATGCCGGTGCCGGACTCGGTGGTGACATAGTCCCCCAGCACGCAGAGGCTGGTGCGGTCAAAGAGGGGGTGCCGTCCTTGACTGTATTCCAGGGCGGATCCCGGCAGGGTGGCCTTGATCTCCAGAGGCGTCTCCAGAACCTTCTCCAGCCGCTCCCGCAGATCGGCGGCGATCAACAGCAGGCCGAAGCGGGGAGACTCCACCACTGCATAGGTGAGCTTGGGGTTAAAGCAGAGAGCCAGGTTGGCCGGGATCGTCCAAGGGGTGGTGGTCCAGATGGCTGCCCGCAGGCCCGGCATGAAAGGCTCCAAAACCGGCTGCGCCGCCGGGCTGAGGCTCTGCAGGGGAAAGGCCACGTAGATGCTGGGGGAGATGTGGTTGTCAGGGTACTCCAGCTCCGCTTCCGCCAGAGCCGTCTGGGAGCTGGGGCTCCAGTGGACGGGTTTGAGGCCGCGATAGATGTAGCCCTTGAGGGCCATTTGTCCAAACACCTCAATCTGTGCGGCTTCGTACTCCGGCGACAGCGTCAGGTAGGGCCGATCCCAGGATCCCCATACCCCCAGGCGCTGAAAACTGGCCCGCTGCACATCAACGTAGTGCAGGGCGTACTCCTTGGCTTTTTGTCGCAGCTGCAGAGGGGTGAGGTTTTCCCGCTCCTGCGGAGTGAGGCTTTGCAACACTTTCAGTTCGATGGGCAGGCCGTGGCAATCCCAGCCGGGCACGTAGCGCACCTTGCGCCCCTGCAGGATGTGGTACTTGTTGACGATATCCTTGAGGATCTTGTTGAGGGTGGTGCCCATGTGGATATCGCCATTGGCGTAGGGCGGTCCATCGTGCAGGACAAAGGGATCCCCAGGATTGTGGTCGGCAAGGCGCTGGTAGATTTGCTCTTCCTGCCAAAAGGCTTGAATGGCGGGTTCTCTCTTGGCGGCCTCTGCCCGCATGGGAAACTGAGTTTGGGGCAGGTTGAGGGTACTTTTGTAGTCCACGGCAACTCGAGCCAACTAGAGGGCGTCCTTCTATCCTACGCTGTTGCCTTATCCTCAGCAGTCCATCCCTCACCTTGCCTCTTCATCGCTTGGGAGATAGGGGATCCGGCCAGCCACCTCGGTAAAGATTTGTGCTAGTCTCAGGGTGTCGTTGAGTAAGGGAGGTTCCTGCGGATGCCAGATAGTAGTAGTTGTAAGGGTCGTCAAGTTGGGTTCAGCCGGCTGTGCGCCGGGGCTGTTCTCTAACGGTCTGAACTTAGATCCTTCAGTCTGCTGAAGAGTCTTCGCGTTCTGGCTCGCTTGGAGTTCCTCCCGGCAGTCAGGTTCCAGTTGAAGGCCCGCTAGACCGCTCTTTCCCTGACCGCCTGTTGTTGCCTTGGGGGTGGGAGAGAGCGGATAGTTTTGCAGATAGCTGTAGCGGGGCTTGGAATGGACGGGCGTGTAAACTACCCGGCTCCGACCGCTAAGCGGTACGGAGCGGGCTTTCAGTAGCCCTGAGCCTGCTCTGCTCTACCAGAGAACAAAACAGGCCCGAACCTCTAGGCTGGT
>NZ_JBSSAB010000042.1:0-20751 GCF_054058195.1 Thermostichus sp. OS-CIW-29 | reverse complement strand
CACCCGTGTCAGCCCGGATGGCCTGTGGATCGAACTGCACGGGCGGTCGGAAGCAGGAACCCGCCGAGACGACTGCGCAAGGAGCCATCCATGCGTAGCGTGGTAGGAATCTCCGGCCTTTAGGCAGGGGAGGATGTCAATTGCAGAGAGCGAGTACCTTTGCTCAACAGGGTTGAGATTTGTCAACTCTTCTATACAAACCTTCTCAATCCCTTTTTTCAACAACCTTGTAGTCGGTAGAGTGTAGGGCATCTTCTGGGAACAGGCGACGTCAGGATCCTTAGCCCTTAGCTGCCAGGTGATACCGGTCACCGCCCTGAAGCTCTTTTGGGTGCAAGCTGAGAGTAACTGTGGCCACTTCCCAGATCTAGGAGATCGTTTAACCATGCGCAACCTCTCTTCCGTTTTGCTGTTCGGGATCCCTTTGGTAAGCCTAGGCTGGACAGGGATCCCGGTGGTGGCCCAATCCGCCAATCCAGCCCTCTGCCAGCAATTTCCCCAAGACATTCGCTGCACCCTCTCTGCCCCCAGCCAGGTGGGACAAGCGCCGCAACCCACATCCCGTCCTCGGATTGCAGTCTTGGACTTTGATTTCAGCAGCCTCAGCAATCCCTACAGCTTCCGCGAGGCTTCTCGGGGGGTGAGCGACCTGTTGGTGGATCGGCTGGTGAGAGATGGCACCTTTTCCGTCATCGAGCGCTCGCGGCTGGACGCGATCTTGGCCGAGCAGAACCTGGGTCTATCCGGTCGACTGGATGCCAACACCGCTGCTCAGGTAGGCCGGATCCTAGGGGTCGATGCGGTGATCCTCGGCAGTGTGACCCAGTTTGATGTGTCTGTGCGCCGTTCTGGGGGTGGGGCACCGGTCTTAACTCCCTTCGGCAGCTTCCCGCTGGCGGTGGGCGCTGAGTCAGTGGATGCCGATGCCAACGTGCAGCTGAATGCCCGCTTGGTGAGCACCAGTACTGCCGAGATCTTGGCCGTGGTCGAGGGCAAAGGCAACGCCAGCCAGTCGGATAGCACGGTCACGGTTGCCGGCTTTGGCGGGGGATCCGCCACCAGCAACGAAGAGAAGCTGTTGGTATTGGCAAGCCAACAAGCGGTGGAGCAAATTGCCCAGCAGTTGGCCGGTTTTGCCGGGCGCTTGGCAGCTCAGCCTCGCTCTCTGCCAACGGTTGACGCCTTGGTGGCGGATGTCTACGGCAACCAGGTGATCCTGAACAAGGGCAGCCGCGATGGCTATCGGGTGGGATTGATTCTTTCTGTGGAGCGCGTCGTCCGCGAGGTGAAGGATCCGGCCACGGGGACAGTCTTGCGCAAATTGACTGAGCCAGCCGGACAGGTCCAACTGACGGAGGTGGATGACAGCTCCAGTGTGGGACGCATTCTCAGCGGGGCAGGCTTCAAGGTTGGGGATGTAGCCAAGCCTGTCCAATGAGCTTTCCCAAGCCCTATCCTCAGGATCCCTCGATGGGAGCAAAGCCCTGCCGTTGCGTGTTTTCGGTTACGGTGCGCGGCTCTAAAAATTGCAGCAGGTAGTCGGGGCCGCCGGCTTTGGATCCCACGCCGGAGAGCTTGAAGCCGCCGAAGGGCTGCCGCTCCACCAGCGCCCCGGTGATCTCGCGGTTGATGTAGAGGTTGCCGACGGCAAAGTCCCGGCGAGCCTGTTGAATGTGAGAAGGGGTGCGGCTGTAGAGGCCGCCGGTGAGAGCGTAGGGGGTGGCATTGGCCATCTGCAGAGCAGAAGAAAAGTCCGGCGCTGAGATCACCGCCAAAACCGGGCCAAACAGCTCCCGCTGCGCCAGCTCTGACTGGGGATCCACCTGGCTGAACACAGTGGGGCCGACGAAGTAGCCTTTTTCCGGCACGGGCAGGCTGAGGTCGAGGCGGGCATCAGCCTTAGCCGATTGAATGGCCTGTTGCAGGCGAGCTTGGGCCTCTGCATCGATGACCGGGCCAACTTGGGTGCTGGGGTGGGCTGGATCCCCCACATTTAAAGAGCGCACCGCCTCGATGAGCCGCCCCAAGAACAGGTCGTGAATGGACTGCAAAACGATCGCCCGCGAGCAGGCGGAGCATTTCTGGCCACTGTAGCCAAAGGCGGAGTTGACCACTCCTTTGACCGCCTGATCCAGGTCGGCGCTTTCGTCGATGAGGATGGCGTTTTTGCCCCCCATCTCGGCAATGACCCGTTTGATGTGGTGCTGGCCCGGCTGCAGTTGCGCGGCTTGGGCGAGGATCTGGCAACCCACCGCCTGGGATCCGGTGAAGGCAATCAGGTGCACCCGCCGGTCTTGAACCAACAGGGGGCCGATGGCTTCGCCCACCCCCGGCAGGAATTGAAAGACACCCTCCGGGATCCCAGCTTCGGCAAGGGCCTTGAGGATAAACTCCGCCAGTTTGGCGGCGATCAGCGAAGATTGCTCCGCCGGCTTGAGGAGCACGCAGTTTCCGGCCACCAAAGCCGCCGCTGTCATGCCACAGGGGATGGAGAGGGGGAAGTTCCAGGGGGCGATCACCACCGCCACACCGCGGGGCTGGTAGTGGTAATGGTTGGTTTCGCCGGGCAGGTTGCACTCCCGTCCCCGATCCAGGGCCTCCATCTGCTGGGCGTAGTAGCGGCAAAAATCGATGGCCTCAGAAATTTCCCCATCGGCCTGGGCAATGGGCTTGCCCACCTCCAGCACCATCCAGGCAGCCAGCTCCGCCCGCTGGGCTTCGATTTGCTCCGCCACCCGCCGCAGGATCCCCGCCCTCACAGCCACAGGGGTGCGCCTCCAGCTGGGGAAGCTGGCTTGGGCCGCTGCCAAGGCTTGCTCCACCTGTTCCGGCTCGGTCAACCCAATTTCCGCTACCACCTGTTGGGGATCCGCAGGGTTGAGGGAGAGCATGGCTTGTTGGGTGGGGCGATATTCTCCGGCAATCCAGGGCTGAACCCTCTGACCCAGTTGAGGCCGGATCTCGTCCAATGCCTGAAAAAAGGGATCCCGCTGCTGGGGCTGGCTGAAATCCGTATCGGGAGCGGCGGCAAACGAGAGGGAAGGAGCTGGAAAAACGGATCCCTCCTCCAAGACCGGTGGGGCCAACAGCTGCTCGGGGTTGTAGCCCTGAACGCTTTGCCGCAGAAAAGAGGTGTTGGCGGTGTTTTCCAGCAAGCGCCGGATCAGGTAGGCCATGCCCGGCAGCAGCTCCCCGTAGGGGCAGTACACCCGCACCCGCTGTCCCTTCTGCACCAGGGCCTTGGCCAGGGGATCGGCCATGCCATAGAGCACCTGCAGTTCAAAAGCAGACTGGGGCACCTCCAGGGCTTGGGCAATGGCGATGGCTTTGGCCTGAGAGCGCACATTGTGGCTGGCGATGGCGGCGTGGAGATGGGTGTGGTGCTCCAACAAAAGCTGGGTCATGCGCTCGAAGTTGGCGTCGGTAGCAGACTTGCTGTTGTAAACCGGCTGTGGCCAGTGCTTTTGCGCCGCCAAGATGGTCTCTTGATCCCAGTATGCCCCCTTGACCAAGCGCACCGTCACCGGGGATCCCCGCTCTTTGGCCCAGGCGATCAGGTTTTGCAGATCGGTGTAGCTATCCCGCAGGTAGGCCTGCAGCGTCAGGCCAACGTCGGTGCGGCCTCGGAACTCCGGCTCCAGCAGCAGCTCCTGCAAAATGGCCAGGGTGAGGGATTTGTAGCGGTACTGCTCCATGTCGAAATGGATCCCGACTCCCAGAGCTTCTGCCCGGCGCAACAGGATGCGAATCCGTTCCCCCACTCTGGTTTTGGCCCCCAGGGGATCGATGGGATCGAACTGGGAATAGAAGGCTGTCAGCTTTACCGACACTTGCGGCACCGGCTGCGGTTGTGGCCAGGTTTTGACCATCTTTGCCAAATGCTCCATCACCTGCAGATAGCGATCCAGATAGGATTGGGCTTCCGCTTCGGTGATGACGGCTTCCCCCAGCAAATCCAGGGTGAAAGCCATACCCTGCCGGTGCAAAGCTTCCAGAGTTTTGCTGACTTGTTGCAGGGTTTCTCCGGCAATGTAGCGACGGGCCAAGGCTTCCACGGCAGCGGTTAGGGTGGTGGCAGCCAACTGCCCTGGCAGGGAGTCGGGGTCTGCAAAGTTGAGCAGGCTCTTCAGCATCCCCGGCAACTCTACTGCCGGATCCAAGAGATACTCCTGCAAATGGCGGGCCACCTCAGCCTTGCTTTTCAAGCTGGGCAAGACATCAATCAAGCGGAACAACTGGGTGCGCAGGTGGGGGTTCTCCATCGCCCAGGCCAGCAGCTTGTCCTCCCAGCGCAGTTGATCCCGCCACTGGGCCAGCAGGGATCGCCTCTCTCCCGAAAGAGAGGCGAACAGAGATTGGGCAAGAGCTTGGGTTTGGGCCTCGTAGGCGGTAGGAGCAGCTTGGGCAACCATCTGATGAACTGGGTGAACTGGGGCGCAGGATCCCTACCATCCTGTCATGGAAAGGATGGAACCTGAGGCCGATTTTGGGAAGATAATGGCAGATGGGGCCACCGCAAATCCTCGAATAGCTACGCCGGGTATAAGCAGCTTTGCAGGAGAGACTTATGCAGGCTTTTGTTGCAGGGGCTACGGGAGAAACCGGGCGCCGCATTGTCAAAGAGTTGGTGGGCCGCGGCATCCGAGTGCGGGCGCTGGTGCGCAGCCGCGAGCTGGCCGCTCGAGTTCTGCCCCGCGAAGCGGAAGTGGTGGTGGGGGATGTGCTGGATCCGGCCACGCTGGAGACGGGCATGGAAGGATGCACGGTGGTGTTCTGTGCCACTGGGGCCAGGCCCAGTTGGGATCCCTTTCAGCCCTACCGAGTCGACTATGAAGGCACCAAGAACCTGGTCGATGTGGCCAAAGCAAAAGGGATCCAACACTTTGTTTTAATCTCTTCCCTGTGTGTTTCCCAGCTGTTCCATCCCCTCAACTTGTTTTGGCTGATCCTGGTGTGGAAAAAACGGGCAGAAGAATACTTGCAAAAGAGCGGCCTCACCTACACCATCGTTCGACCGGGGGGCCTAAAAAACCAAGACAACGACGATGGCATTGTCCTATCCAAGGCGGATACCCTCTTTGACGGCAGCATCCCCCGCACGAAAGTAGCCCAAGTGGCCGTCGAAAGTTTATTCCAGCCCGCCGCCCAAAATCGCATCCTTGAGATCATCGCCAAGCCGGGTGTGCCCAACCAAGAATGGAGCGCTCTCTTTGCTATGGCAAGGTAGGTACCGAGCTGCATGCATGCTGCATACATTATGACTATGAGCGAGTATGAACGCGGCTCCCAGTTCCTCAGCAGGCTCGAACTTGGTGGGCGCATGTCACTCCTGGAAAGTCGATCCTGCATTGGTCGATAGTCTGCCGCAAAATGTCGGTGCCAAGCTAAACTTCTCGTTTTGCCCTTAACTTCCCTCTGTCTGGGAACCAGAAGACTTGGCCAACTGCTGCAAACGATTTAAGATCTGCGCCTCAGCGTTAGCATCGTGGAGTCGCAACGTTAGGCGGGGCACCCGCAACGAAGCCGTAATCCGGCCTGAGGGCAGATCCAGCCACACCAGTTGCCCTTGAAAACAGCGACAAGCGGCTCCCCATTCCTGGGCCAGAGCCTCTACCTCCGACCAGACAAGGCAACGTGGCAGCAGCAGGTCAGTGGCCCACCCAGCCCCACACTCCCGCCGCCTGAGGATACGCACCTGCATGGATCCCTACATCCGCAAGGACTCCGTCCCGCTGACGCGAGCGGCGTAGAACTCGCACCAGGGATCCCCTTGCTCTCTGGCTTTGGTCTCCTGGCCGTGGAAGAGCCCACCCCGCTGGAAGAGGCGGTTGTAGAAGACTTGATCCAAAACCGGCTTCTGCTGAATGTTGCCGTTGTAGACCAGATTCATCATCGCCGGCACCGCCCCTTGGGCAAAGTAGCAGGCGGGATCTTCTGCCCGTGGGTAGGAAGCCAAAAAGTAGTTGGCTTCGTAGTTGCCGTCAATGGCCACCCGGCAAGACTCGCCGCTCACCACCTCCAAAGCCTGCCAGCGACCCCACCCCAGGCTGCTGGCCACCGCATAGCCGCCGTGGATCCAGTCCGTGTCCTTCTCCAGCATCGGCCCCACAAGGGTTTCCCACTCCACCGATTCCATGATGTTGCCGAAGGTGTAGAAGACACAAACATGCCCCGACTCGCGGATGAGAGCTTCCCCCACCCCCATCAGCTCAGCCTGCACCGCCTTCAGCTCCTGTAAAAAGCGATACTGAATGCGGTTGTAGTAGTTGGCAGGCATGCGCGTTAGCAACACGTTAAACGCGCGAATTTGCCCCCGCTCATCTCCGGCCAAAGGCAGGCCCCACAGAGCTTCGTTGACCGCGTCATAGTCCACTGCCGTTACGGGCTGCGGGAACTGGGTTGGCTGCTCAATAAGCTTGCCCATGCCTGGACTGGGAGTCAACAACTGGGGCCGCGGCAGCCGAGTAACCTGGATTACACAGTGATCCTTACGGGTAACGGCCATGCACTCCGTTTCTTCTGCCGTGTAGCTCCCCAGCTCGCCAAACGTGGCATCCAGAGCTGCTGCCACATAGCCCACCGCCAAGTGGTCAATCGGGCGCGTGCGGCTGACCTG
The DNA here is from genome assembly GCF_054058195.1 of Thermostichus sp. OS-CIW-29. Taxonomy (NCBI): domain Bacteria; kingdom Bacillati; phylum Cyanobacteriota; class Cyanophyceae; order Thermostichales; family Thermostichaceae; genus Thermostichus; species Thermostichus sp. OS-CIW-29. Next base: position 14,135 of record NZ_JBSSAB010000042.1, on the reverse strand, counting down.
CTCTCCGTACTTGCTCAGCCAACCTTCTGCATAGTGAGAATGGGTAAGCTGCACTTCCCCGCCTGAAGGTGTCACCTCAAACGCCAGCCGCCCAAATCCTAAAAAACTGAAGATCTGAGCTGCCACTGCCAGGCGCTCTTGGGTCTCCTGAATGCCAAGAGCCTTGAAAGCTCCGTACAGAAGACTGTAAAAGATCTCCTGGGCTGCGGTGCGCAGGATCCCTACTCCATCGATCCAGTCGGGATCTTCAATAGTCTGCTGCAGGAATAGGTTGTAGTGATGGCAGTGGAAGATAACCGGCTCTCCAAACAGGGAGATGAGCTTACGGTCGCGGTCGAGATGTAGATGCTCAAGCATAGGCAAGTGAACTCAGATAAACAATAGGGGATCCCACAAGCGCAGCAACTGCCCTCAGACAAACCTCGCCAGCTATTCTCGACTACTCAAACCGGCATGGCAATAGGCAGACGCTCTCGGCCCAAAAGATCGGCCACTGCCTTTTGTAGAGAATGCGCAACTCCTGCCGGGTCAGGGTGCCTTTTTCAAGGCGGTTGCGGTCTAGACCTGTTTTCAAAGACAGGCGCATGGCCACAAAGTTGGGATCCGGAGCGTAGCGCCTGGCATAGCTCACCAAAGCCTGAGTAGTGGATGTGGTGGTGTCCTGAAAGGGGGGTAACAGCGGCTTTCCGTCGATGAGGATGGCTTTGACACGCTCTGAAATTGCCTTGAGGTCAGTGTGAGAGCGAGTTAGAAATAAAACAAAGTAGGGGCTTTTGGGAAATGCTTTGATGACAACCCGCAACCCCGACGTGCCGGCCAAAAGGTAGTCCGCCTCTTGGTCAGGGCTTGCCGACTGGCAGAGGCGATTGTTGGCCTGTATCAAGTCAGCTGCGTAGTTGCCCAACTGTTCCAGGGAGATCTCTTCCTGCACATCGTTGGTGTACGCAACCCTAGCCACTGCAACCCCATCGGTTACTCGCCCCACCAAAGCTGCGATCAAGCCCGGAAGACCGGCAATGTGCTGCTCAACCACACTGATAAGGGTACGTATGGTCACCAGTTTGCCTCCAGATAGAGATTGAGATTGCAAGAGGCTGCCCGTCCCCCAAACTCAGCCTTCAAGAGACGAGCCTGCGGTCGCAGTCGAGATGAAAGGGTTTAAGCGCGAGCAAATAAACTTAGAGTAAACCTAAAAAAGCCTTCCACGTGTAGCAACTACCCCTGGACAAAGCTTGCTAGCTATTTTGAACTACTCAGGCCGGCATGGCAATAGGCAGACGCTCTCGGCCCAAAAGATCTGCTACCGCTTTGTAAAGAATGCGCAGCTCCTGCCGGGTCAGGGTGCCCTTTTCGAGACGGTTGCGGTCTAGGCCCGTTTTCAAAGACAGGCGCAGAGCCACAAAGTTGGGATCCGGAGCGTAGCGCTTGGCATAGTCCATCAGAGCCTGAGCCAAAGACATGGTGCTGTCCTGCACAGGGGGCAGTAGCGGCTTTCCGTCAATCAGAATGGCTTTGATGCGCTCTGAAATGGCTCTGAGGTCGGTGATGGAACGGGTCAGGAGTAACACAAAGTAGGGGCTTCTGGGAAACGCTTTGATGACAACCCGCAACGCCGAAGTGCCGGCCAAAAGGTAGTCCGCCTCTTGGTCAGAGCTGACAAGCTGGCATAGACGACTGTTGGCCTGGACTAGGTCGCCGGCGTAGGTGCCCAAACGTTCTAGGGCTTGCTCCTCTTGGGAATCGCTGACGTAGGTTACTTTGGCTACTGTAGCACCATCAGTGGCCCGCCCTATCAAAACAGCAATCAAGCCCGGAAGGCCGGCGATGTGCTGTTCAATCACGCTGCTGAGGGTTCGGATAGCCATGATCTGACTCCTTCCTGCGGCTACATGGGATAGCTTAAATGCACGTACATGCACGTACTATCCCATGTACTTATTCTACCAAAATGGATCAGATGCTTCCAGACAAATCTCCCGGCCGGCTTAGCTCCAGGGATCCCAGTTCTCGTGAAACTTGCCTTCCAAGATGGCCTGACGCATCTTCTGGGTGTAGCGCATCAGCTCCGTGATGTTGTGGATAGAAAGCAGGGTATAGCCCAGGATCTCTTGCGCGCGGATGAGGTGACACAAGTAGGCGCGGCTGAAGTGGCGGCAGGTGTAGCAGGGACAGTCGGGATCGATGGGATCCAGGCTGCGGCGGTGCTCGGCATTTTTGATGTTCCAGCGTTTGCCCCGGCTGATCACCGTGCCATGGCGGGCATAACGGGTGGGGATCACGCAGTCAAACAAATCCACTCCGGCGGCCACGGCGGCCCGCATCTCGGCATAGGTGCCCACCCCCATGAGATAACGGGGGCGATCTGCCGGCAGTAGAGGGGCTGTTTGCCGCACAACGGCGTGCATAAACTCGACCGGCTCCCCCACACTCACCCCGCCAATGGCATAGCCCGGCAGATCCAACCGACAGACCTCTTCCACCGCCCGCCGGCGCAGCTCAGGGTAAACTCCCCCCTGCACAATGCCAAACAAAGCCTGATCTGAGCGACGATGGGCTTTCACGCAGCGTTTCAGCCACTGGGTGGTTCGCCGCACCGCTGCTTCCACTTCCTCAGGGCTGGCAGGGTAGGGCGGGCACTCGTCGAAGGCCATGATGATGTCGGCCCCCAGGGCGTTTTGAATCTGGATGGATAGCTCTGGGGTGAAGTGAATGATGCGGCCATCGCGAGGAGAGCGGAACGTCACTCCCTCCTCGTTGATTTGGCGAATGGCGCTGAGGCTGAAGACCTGGAAGCCCCCTGAGTCGGTAAGGATGGGGCCCGACCAGCCCATAAAGCGGTGCAGCCCCCCTGCCGCTTGAATGATGCTTTCGCCAGGTTGCAGGTGGAGATGATAGGTGTTGCTGAGGATGATGTGGGCACCTGTCTCCTTGAGCTGGGCCGGGGTGAGGGTTTTCACGTTGGCCAAAGTTCCCACCGGCATAAAGCAAGGAGTAGGGATCCCGCCGTGGGGGGTGACGAAGTATCCCGCCCGCGCTTGGGTATGGGGGCAGGTGCCCTCGCAGGTGAAGGTAAAGTCGGCCAAGGTCAGCGTTATCGGCTTTAATCTTGTGCGCAGCAGAGCTTAGCACAGATAGAGCCGCCGGCAAGGGATCCCTTTTGCCAGCCTTGACAGGGATCCCCTGCTTTGGGCACACTTGTAGATCACCGCGGAACTGGCGGAATGGTAGACGCGCTAGATTCAGGTTCTAGTGGCAGCAATGCCATCGGGGTTCAAGTCCCCGGTTCCGCACTCTCTTTCCTTCAACACTTAGGTTAAGCTATGCCGACATGCCCTGTCGGCCAAGGATAAGTATTGGGGGTGTAGCTCCACGGCCAAATTAGACTCCCTGCTCGCCGTGATGCTTCATCTCTTTCAAGTTGCCCTTAGAGGGTCAATTCGCTCTCAATTTGACTGAGTTTAATGCGGGCAAGAGCTAAGTTCCCTTTTTCTCGGTCTAAGGCTAGGTAGAAAAATAGGCCGTTTATGGTTTTAAGCGTACGCACTAGATGGTACTGAGTTTCCAGGATGATTAAAATCTCTTCAATTCTGTCGGTGAACTTAAGTGACTCCGCGACTCGCATCTTAGCGCGAATCACTTCTGTGTTTCCGGCGATTGCCAGCTCCAAGTTAGCTTCAGGAAAAGCGGGGCTGTTGGTGCCCTTATATCCCAAGCACATCCCTGTTTTCCAGTCCCCCAGCGCCACCCCCAGTGCTCCATCGATGCTCAGAGCTTTTACCAAACTGTCTTGGAGTTTTTGCATGACTGAGAGTATTCCCCCTTTACAAAGCTCGTCTCTCTTTTGAATAGTAAGCCTTCCGTTGAGAAATTTCAACTCGAAGCTTGCTTAAAAATGTTAGGATTTGATTATTTATAGGATGAGTGAAACCAAATGCATCAGAGGAAGCTTATTGAGCTTTCTCATCTTTGACATCAGTATAAATACTGAAACTGGGATCCGGTAAGTCTTTTTCCCTTCTGCCCGCGGCGGCTCTGGACGGGCCACGGCTCAGACCCTTATTTTGGCTCGTTTGCAGGAGCTAGAGTAGCTGACGCAGGCGTGGTGAAAATGTAGCGAACTGAACCAACGGGAAGCTGGTTTGGGGATCGGATCCCTGTAGCTTCCGGTGGAGAGGCTTGGAAGTTATGCTGGGGTTACCTCTTTTACCTTGAGACTATCGACCTCCGAGATCGGTGGATCGGGATCCCTTTCTCTCCGCTTAGTTTGACCTATGCCTAAGGCCCCCCTCCCTCCCAACGAAGAGCAGCGGCTGGCTGCCCTGCGGCAGTATCAGATTTTGGACACCGCTCCTGAGAACAGCTTTGACGAACTCGTCCGCCTTGCCGCCTACATCTGCGGCACGCCCATTGCTCTGGTCAGCCTTATCGACGAACACCGCCAGTGGTTTAAAGCCAAATTCGGCGTCGATGTGCAGGAGACTCCCCGGGATGTGGCCTTCTGCGCCCACGCCATCTTGTCGCCTAAAGAGCCGCTGGTGGTGCCCGATGCCACTCAGGATCCGCGCTTTGCCGATAACCCGTTTGTCGCTCAAGAGCCCCACATTCGCTTTTACGCTGGCATTCCCTTGGTAACTCCAGAAGGGCAAGCCCTGGGCACGCTTTGCGTTGTCGATTATCAGCCTCGGCACCTGACCCCAGAACAACTGGAGCAATTACAAGCCCTGGCCCATCAGGTGGTGGCCCAACTGGAGCTGCGCCGTACTTTGAGGGAACTGGCTCAGACGCCTCTGCTGCCTAAGTCGGGGGATACTAAACCTGCCCGCAAAAACCGCTTTCTCCTCAAAGTTACCGCCGGTTTTGGCCTGGCTGCCTTGCTTTTGGGCGGGATCACCTACTCAGCTCAGCGGAATGCCTCTCAACTGCCGCAGCTTACAGAACGAGTGGCCCACACTCTAAAAGTGATCCAAAACTTGGAAGGATTGCTGGCGGAAACCCGCGCCGCCGAGGCCGGTAAACGTGGCTATCTTCTGACCGATAATCCTCGCTACCTCGGTGAGTACCAAGACAGCCTTGAAGCAATCTCTACCCGTCTGCGCCTGCTGCAGGAACTGACTGTCGACAACCCCCTGCAGCAAGAGCGCCTGAAGCGCCTAGAGCTGCTGCTGGAGCAACGGCTACGAGTCATCCAAGACTTGATCCGGCTGAGGGAGCAAGAGGGGCTACTCGCCACCCAGGAAGCCCTGGAAAGCAGCGAAGGGCCAAGGTTGGTGGAGCAAATTGCCGATTTGATCCTGGTGCTCCAGCAGGAGGAAAATCGCCTTCTGCAGCAACGCAGCCAGGAATTTCAGTTTGCCTGGGTTAGAACCAATCTCATTGCTTTTGGCGGGCTCATTTTTACTTACCTGGTTTTGGCCTCGGTTTACTTCCTCATCCGCCGGGAGACTGCCGAGCGGGAAGAGGCAGAACGATCCCTCAAGCAAGAGCGGGATTTTACCAACGCGGTTATCGATACGGCAGGGGCGCTGGTGGTGGTCATGGATCCAGAAGGGCGTATCCTGCGCTTCAACCGCGCTGCCGAGCAGCTTTCTGGCTACTCGCTGGCAGAAGTTAAGAACCGGCTGCTGTGGGATTTGGGTTTGATCCCGCCGGAAGATGTGCCTGGTGTGAAGCAAGCTTTTGAACAGCTCAAGGGCAATCATTCCCTCTTTTTGAATCGCCATGAGAATTTTTGGCGCACCAAGCAAGGGGCACTGCGGCTTATTTCTTGGTCTAACACCGCCCTAATCAACGCTGCCGGCGAGGTGGAGTTTGTCATGGGCACCGGCATCGACATCACCGACCGCAAGCTGGCGGAGCTGGCCTTGAAAGAAAGCGAAGAGCGCTACCGGGATCTCTTTGAAAATGCCACTGACCTCATCCAGAGCGTGGATGCTGAAGGGCACTTTTTATATGTCAACCGCGCTTGGAAAGAGACCTTGGGCTATGACGAAGCTCAAGTTTATCAAATGACCCTCTTCGACATTCTCCATCCCGACTGCCGAGAGCACTGCCAGGCTCTTTTCCAGAAGCTTCTAGCAGGGGAGAAACTGGAGAGGGTAGAGACAGCTTTCCTCACGGCCACTGGTGAAACTGTTTGGTTGGAGGGCAATGTCAGCTGCCGCTTTGAAGATGGAGTGATGGTGGCTACGCGAGGCATCTTCCGCAACATTACTGAGCAGAAGAAAGCGGCAGAGGAATTGGAGCGGCAAAACCGCCGGGCTCAGTTGCTGGCGAATCTCAGCTTGAAGATCCGCGAATCTTTGGATATCGCCGAGATCCTAGAGACGGCGGTAACAGAAATCCAAGCCCTGCTCAAAGCCGACCGAGTCTTGGTCTACCGCTTCCAGCCGGATGGTTCTGGGATCATCTCCAACGAGAAAACTCAGCCGGGGATCCCCTCCTTGCTGGGAGAGGTGATCGAGGATCCCTGTTTTCAGGAAAAGTACGCCCAGCTCTACAGCCAGGGCCGCGTTCGCGTTGTTAGCGATGTGGAAAGTGAAGGACTGGAGCCTTGTTACCTAGAGCTGCTGCAAAAAATGCAGGTCAGGGCCAACATGGTGGTGCCGCTGTTTTTGGAGCAGCAGTTGTGGGGGTTGTTGCTGGCCCACCAGTGCTCCGGGCCCCGTCAGTGGCAACCCTTTGAGATGGAGCTGCTGTCGCAGTTGGCCAACCAAATTGGCATTGCCCTCACCCAGGCAGCCCTTTTGGAACGGGAGAGAAAGCGCAGCCTGGAGCTGGAGCAGGCCCGCAAAGCAGCTGAGCAGGCTGCACAGGCCAAAAGCAGCTTCTTAGCCACCATGAGCCACGAGATCCGCACCCCCATGAACGCGGTACTGGGGATGACGGGCCTGCTGCTGGAGACCCCCCTCAATGCAGAACAGCGGGACTTTGTAGAGACCATCCGCATCAGTGGCGATGCCCTGCTCACCCTCATCAACGACATCCTGGACTTCTCCAAATTGGAGGCCGGGGAAATGGAGCTGGAGATCCTGGATTTCGATCTCCGCTCGTGTCTGGAGGAGGTGGCGGATCTGTTTGCCCCCACTGCCCACGCCAAGGGATTGGAGCTGGCGGTGCTCATGCCACCGGAAGTGCCGCGCTACCTGCGGGGAGATGCTTCGCGTCTGCGGCAAATCCTCAACAACTTGGTGAGCAATGCCATTAAATTTACCCACCAGGGGGAGGTGGTGATCCAAGCAGAGGTGCTGCAAGAAACCGCTACCCATGCCCACCTCAAGCTCTCGGTGAGAGATACCGGGATCGGGATCCCGGCGGCGGCGCAGAGCAAGCTGTTTCAACCGTTTAGCCAGGTGGATGCCTCTACTACCCGCAAATACGGAGGTACGGGACTGGGCTTGGCCATCTGCAAACAACTGACAGAACTGATGGGGGGAACCATCTCGTTGCAAAGCCAGGAGGGACAGGGCAGCACCTTCAGCGTCGAGCTGACTCTGGAGCGGCAGCCCTACGTCCAGCAGCTTTCCCAGCCTTCTGCTCGCATCCCGGTGGATTTGCAGGGCAAGCGGCTGTTGGCGGTGGACGACAATGCCACCAATCGCAAGATCCTGCGCTGCCAGGCCACGACTTGGGGAATGGTGGTGGAAGAGGCCGAAAATGCCTATCAGGCTATGGACAAACTGCGCCAAGCCGTTCGGGAAGGCAGACCCTTCCCCCTGGCCGTTTTGGATATGCAAATGCCAGAGGTGGATGGGGAGACCTTGGGCCGCTGGATCAAGGCAGATCCGCAACTGGCCGAGACGCAACTGGTGATGATGACCTCCCTGGGACTGGGGGAGCACTCCCGCCGCGCTGCTGAAATTGGCTTTGCCGCCTACTTGGTTAAGCCGGTAAAACAAAGCCGTCTGCAGGAAGCGCTGGTCATGGCCCTGGGGAAATCTTCTGGTTTATCCACTTCGCTCTTGGGAATGAGTCCCGTCCTCCCTCAGACGACCCCCAGGGAGGATCGTCCCCGTCAATCGCTGCGCATTTTGCTGGCAGAGGATAACCCCGTCAACCAAAAGGTGGCTTTGCGCCAGCTCGAGAGTTTGGGCTACAAGGCCGATGTGGTGGCCAACGGTCAGGAGGTGTTGGATCTCCTGCAGAAGGTCAGCTACGACCTTATTCTCATGGATTGCCAAATGCCGGTGATGGACGGCTACGAGGCCACCCGCCGCCTACGCCAACAGGAACGGAGATCCGGCCACCGCACAGTGGTGATTGCCATCACGGCCAACGCCATGCAGGAGGATAGGGAGCGCTGCCTGCAGGCAGGTATGGACGACTATCTCAGCAAGCCGGTGCTGAAGGAAGATTTGCAAAGGTTGCTCAACCACTGGAGCCAGGTGATTGCCCAGTCTGCAGGGGGATCCTCCAACCAAGCCGCTTCTGAAGCAGCCTCTCCAGCTTCCCCCGCTGAGAGCCGGGATCCCTCTTCTCCCACCCAGCCCTACCCCATCGACTCTGCCTACCTGGATCAGGTTTCCGGCGGGGATCGGGGGTTTCAGCGAGAGCTATTGCAGGTGTTCATCCAAGATTGCGAAACCCAGCTTCCGCAATTGCGCCAAGCCATTGCCGGTTACGACGCAGAAAGAATGCGGCGGATCGCTCATCGCCTCAAAGGAGCCAGCTCCAATGTGGGAGCCAACGCTTTTTGCCAAGTGGTTCGCGAGCTGGAACACTTAGGAGTGGCGCTGGCCCAGCAGGGATCCCAAGGTGGTCATGACCTAGAATGGGCACGCGCTCTCCAGGCCCCAGAAGACCTAGAACGCATCTTGGCCGATATCCGCCAGTACTTGCAGGATTTGGAAGAGTAGATTCCTAGGGATCCCAAGCCTTCTGCGCTGCTAGCTTTCACTCCCCGCCCCTCTCCCAGTGGAAGAGGAGAGTCAGCGGCAGAAGCAAGGCAGTGGAAGCTGGACTTAACAGCCTGCATTTCGCTTCCACTTCCATTTGGATTCATTCAGACCTAAATCCAGAATCGAGGGCAATGCGAAAGCCTGGCTGCTTTGCAGAGGGTGGAAACTACAGCCAGGCAAGCAAGGATCTACAGCAGTGTCGTAGGCCCACCGGGATTACATCAGGCCGATTTGAGAGAGGATCCCTTGGCCGGTCAGCAACTCGGTCGCAACGCCAATCACAAAGCCCAACATTGCCAAACGGCCATTCCATTTTTCGGCGAAGGTGGTAAAGCCAAACTTAGCTTCTTGGTTTTCCATGGTTCTAGCTCCATCAACGGGTGACATCTTTAATGTGGCTCAGATATTAAAAATTGTCAAGTTTTATGTCGAGAGCTAACAAGGGATCCCTAGCTGCTTTTCACGGTTGTCCAGAGGGCGTCGATGAGGCGCAGCTCTTCCCCTGACAGCACTTTAAGGTAGGTGAGTTTGGCCAGGGCCTCTTCGTCAGGGTAGATGGCCGGGTTTTGCCGATCTTCTGGGTTGATCATGGGCAGAGCTGCAGCGTTGGGGGTGGCGAAGCGGTTGTGGTTGCTCAGTTGAGCGCCGACTTCAGCATCCAGGATGAAATTGATGAAGCGATTGGCCAGCTCGGGGTTGGGGGCCTGGGCGGGAATGGCCATTACATCCAGCCAAATGTGGGCACCCTCGCGGGGGACAAAATAGCCGATGTTGGGGTTTTCTTCGGCAGCTTGCAGGGCATCGCCGCTGTAGACAATGGCTACATTGGCCGTTCCAGAAACCAGTTGGTTTTTGCCCCCCACGCCCCCAATTAGGCCGGCACTGCGGCGCTTGGTGTCGATCAAAAGCTGCTGGATCTGCTGCAGTTCGGAGCGAACGGTGGTGTTCATATCGAAGCCCAGGTAAACGGCAGCAGCGCCGATCATGGAGCGCATCTCGTCGATCATCACAAAGGGGCCATACTGCTGCTGCGGGTCGAAAATCAATCCCCAAGAGCGTTCAAAGTTTTCGGGCAGGCGGTCTTTGCGGTAGCCAATGCCGGTGGTGCCCCACTGATAGGCGGCGGTGTAGGTGTTTTCTGGATCAAAGGGCAGGCCGACAAATTTTTCGCCCAGGTTGCTTAGGTTGGGGATCAATTCTTTGTTGAGAGGCTGCAGCAGTCCCAGCTCCAACATGTTGGGCACAATGTAGTCGGTGGGAACAACAATGTCGTACTGGCTGGTGCCTCCCCCCCGCAGTTTGGCCACCATGTCTTCGTTGGATTCGTACACGCTGACCAGCACGCGGCTATTGGTGGCTTTTTCAAAGGCGGTGAGGATGTCGGGATCGATGTATTCTGACCAGATGTAGAGATTGAGGGTCTGCCTCTGGGCAGAGGTAACGTGGGGCCAAAACAGAACCAGGACAAGCACACAGCAGAGTAGGGTTGTAGCCGAGGCAATCCACTTTTTCATGAGATTTCTCCGACTGTGAAAAGTTGAAAACATCGTATCTGCTTTCATCCCCCAGCCGGCTACACCCGCGGCTAGGGGGCACGCCTTGGGCAATCGCCAAGCCCCGCAAACTCCGGTTGAGGCTCGGGTACTCACCCTTGTTTCCAAGACAACACCCAAACGGTATCAACGCCTCCGCGAGCGATCCGCCAAAAGCCGCAAAGGCCGATTCTTTCGTCGGATCCCTCGATGCCTTGCGCCACAAGGCTTTCCAGCCCCAAAACCCCCTCGCCGCAGCTCTTTTTGCCGACTTTTTTCCGGATCCCTCGCAAATGGGTCTTGCATTCCTTGCCCTGCTTGGGTTTAATAGGGGTGGAGTTCCCCCTTCGGGGGGATCCCTAGAAATTGGAAACCCAGGTCTATAACCACGGTAACCGGCAGCTGCACATCTATGGTAGTTCCCCCTTCGGGGGGATCCCTAGAAATTGGAAACTGGTCTAGGGAAGCCCGGGGGAAGTGGAAATCTGATGTTCCCCCTTCGGGGGGATCCCTAGAAATTGGAAACAATTTAGGCCATCTGGACCAACGAGCCTGGAGTTGGCTCGAAAGTTCCCCCTTCGGGGGGATCCCTAGAAATTGGAAACATTAACGGGGTATTTTTGCTTTTGCTTTTGCTATTACTATTGTTCCCCCTTCGGGGGGATCCCTAGAAATTGGAAACACTGATCATAACTATCTGAACAATGTAGATGTTGTAGGTTCCCCCTTCGGGGGGATCCCTAGAAATTGGAAACTCGGGAGGTCCCGCATGAGCAAGACGCACCCGTCGATGTTCCCCCTTCGGGGGGATCCCTAGAAATTGGAAACCTTTGGACTCCTCTAACAACCGGCGTTCTGCTTGTCGCTGTTCCCCCTTCGGGGGGATCCCTAGAAATTGGAAACACCCCATCTAACTGGGGCAACCAAGTGGGCTTGAGGCGAAGTTCCCCCTTCGGGGGGATCCCTAGAAATTGGAAACCATCCCGGTCCCCTGGTTAAACGTGCCGCCAGGGGAGGTTCCCCCTTCGGGGGGATCCCTAGAAATTGGAAACTTGAGTCTCCAACTTAAGAGCGGGGTGCTGACATACAGTTCCCCCTTCGGGGGGATCCCTAGAAATTGGAAACATCTTCCACTGGGGCCCATGTCGCCTCCTGTCGCTGTACGGGTTCCCCCTTCGGGGGGATCCCTAGAAATTGGAAACTCCGTTGATTTGTCTGATGATCAACTTCGGCTCTTCGTGTTCCCCCTTCGGGGGGATCCCTAGAAATTGGAAACTCCTCAAGAGGCCAGCCATGCTCCTTGAGAAGAGAAGGTTCCCCCTTCGGGGGGATCCCTAGAAATTGGAAACGTGCAATCCAGGAGGTACTCGACGCTGTTCGTGAAGTTCCCCCTTCGGGGGGATTCCTAGAAATTGGAAACATCGCCGATTGGGCCTGGGCCTTCAGCGCCTTTTGAAGCGGTTCCCCCTTCGGGGGGATCCCTAGAAATTGGAAACAATTCCGCCACCGATCCTGGCTATACTGAGGACACGCTCACCCAAAGTAGGGGTGAGCTTTCACTCGGCAGCGATTCACATGAGTTTTTGGAAGGGCCTGTTCGGGTCAGCAGGAGCTGCTACAACCAAAGAGCCGGCGCAAACAGCTAGGGCCGACCGTCGCCAGGAAACGGTGGTGGTACGAGGGGAGACAATCCTCTTCAGCTTGGATCCCAACTTGGATCTGTACGAGCTAGAGGAGCTCTGCGATGCGGTGGGGTGGTCGCGTCGCCCCATTCACAAGGTGAGAAAAGCCCTGCAGCACAGCTTTTTGGTGGTGTCGATGTGGCAGCAGCGGGGCAGCTACCGTCGCCTCATCGGCTTTGCCCGGGCAACGTCCGACCACGCTTTCAATGCCACCATTTGGGATGTGGTGGTTCATCCCGATTTCCAGGGTAGGGGTCTGGGCAAGCGGCTGATGGAAAAGGTGATCCACGAGCTGCGCGCCCGAGACATCAGCAACATCACCCTTTTTGCCGATCAGGGAGTGGTCAGCTTTTACGAACGGCTGGGCTTCACCGCCGACCCTGAGGGGATCAAAGGCATGTTCTGGTATCCCCGCTAGCGTATGGCCCCTGTGGTGATTTTGCCCGGTTATCTGGCGGGTGCGTCGGAGTATGAGCCCCTGCGCCAAGAGCTGGAAGCCCGCGGCTATGCGGCACGGGTGGTGCCGTTGCAGGTGCGCAGTTGGTTTCCCACGCTGGGGGGAAGGCCTGTCACTCCCATCCTGTGGGCCCTTCGAGAGACCATCCAAAAGACCTGCGCTGAGTTTGGGGTTGACCGAGTTAACCTGGTGGCCCACTCCGCCGGCGGCTGGATTGCCCGCATCTACCTGGGATCCGTGCCCTATGGGGGACAGGTGTGGCAGGGGCGGGAGCAGGTCGCTGCGCTGATTAGCTTGGGATCCCCCCACACCAGCCGGGAGCGCTGGACGAAGCGCAATTTGGACTTTGTCAACACCCACTATCCGGGGGCCTTTTGGCCCGAGGTCAAATATGTGTGCGTGGCGGGCAGGGTCATCCAGGGGCAGAGGTTGAGTCTGGGATCCCTGTGGCGACAGGAGCATTATCTGGCTTGGCTGGCCTACAACAGCTATTGGCTCACGGCTGGACAGGGGGAATTGTGGGGCGATGGCATTACCCCCATCGAGGCTGCCCACCTGCAGGGGGCTGTTAACCTCACTCTGCCCAACTGCTACCATTCCGGTCGGGGTGGACGGCGCTGGTATGGATCCCCCGAGGTGGTGGAAACTTGGGCTCAGTATCTGGCTTAGGGCCGGGGTTTAGCTGCCAGGCTTGCTTGGGTCGCCGAGGGAAGTCTCGGGCAAAGAGGCGGCCGATTGGCGGCGTTCCTGCTGACGCCGGGCGGCTTTTACCATCTCCTCGACCACAGCCCGCGCCTGCTTCATGCGATCCAAACTGCTGCGATAGAGCTCCAGATCTTTTCTCACCCGCTCTGTTGAAAAGGGCAGCTTGCTCACCACATTCTCCAAAAAGCGGCGGGTGCGTTCTTCTGGTTCTTCGTAAAGGGACTTGGCCACAACTTCATAGGCTGTGTAAAGGCCAACAGCTAAGACCCGGCTGTAGGCGTAGGGCGGCTGAGTCATGCGCTCCAAAATGGCTTTCAACCCACCCACATCTTCCGCCTCTGGCTTGAGACAGAGGAGATCAAGTCTTTGACGGGGATCCCCGCTTCCCATCAACTCCAGCAGATCGCGGGCATTCTTGCGCAACACCTCCGGCTTGAGGTGCAGAGCCTTACAGAGGGCGTTGAAAATGGCTTCTCGCTGCTCAGGGGGGTGATAGGCTTCCATCAGCCCGTCGTAGAGGGTGACCAGCCCCAAGGCAAAAAACGGATCGTAGACGAAGGTGCTGTTGACGGTGGTCAGGTGCAGCTCCACCAACAACTCCTCCACCACCCGGCGATAGACGGCGTTGATCGGGCGAGGGTAGGCGCTGAAAAAGGCCGCTTTGGTGGCGGAGAGGGTGCGAACAGGATTCACAGGCAGATAAAAATGAGCTTGAGGATGGCTTCTCTGTTTTTTTATTCTCACCTGTGCTGACCCTGAGGGCAAGCTGTGTTGACATCCTCCCCGGCCTGAAGGCCGGAGATTCCTACCACGCTACGCATGGATGGCTCCTTGCGCAGTCGTCTCGGCGGGTTCCTGCTTCCGA
>NZ_JBSSAB010000041.1:0-22413 GCF_054058195.1 Thermostichus sp. OS-CIW-29 | reverse complement strand
TGGCTCATAAGTTCATTGTACTTCATCAAAGCGCATTCCTCCCGGCACTGACCCTACGGGTACAGTGCGGGGCTCCTGCGATTTCTAGCTGAAGAAAAGCGAGCAGGAATGGCTCAGTCGCCTGGGAGCCTTGGGCAACCCAACCAACGGCGGATCTACTGCTGGCCAATTCAAATCTGCGGTGGGATTGTTTTCTGGAGAGTTGCCGCTACCATTACACTTTGAGCGTTGCCACCGGAAACTCCCCGGCGGGAAAAGAAGAGGGGGCTGCGTCCAAAGTGGGGAATTAAGGTCATGTTCCAGCGTATTGCTCTCGGCTCTGCTGCATTGGGATTGCTTCTGGCCATACCCGTCCTTCCCAGCCACGGGTTTGGAGAGCCCCGGGTCGTTCCCGATACCCCGTTCTACTTCGACAACCACCGCTTCGATCGCTACCCAGATGCGGTTGTGGTGCGGGTGGTCAACGGCGACACCCTAGTGGTGCAAATCGAAGGGGAACAGAAGATGCGCCTGATCCGGTTGGCCGGGATCGAGGGTCTCAGCCCGGAAGAAAACCCCTATTACCAGCAAGCCATTGAACTGATGCGGGAGCGCATCCTCTACCGCACCGTCAAGCTGGAAGGGGATAAGTTGCTGCGCAACGTAGATGCTACGGGCTTGGTGGAGGCCTATGTCTGGTTAGAAGGCCATCAGATGAACGCCATGTTGGTGCGCAATGGCCTGGCCCGCATCATCCCCTACAGCCACAACATCAAGTACGACAGCTACTACGGTGGCCTACAAGAAAAAGCCCAGCAGGAGCGCCTTGGCATTTGGAGCCGTCTCTGAGTTGGCTTTATACTGAACTTCAGTTCTTTAATCTTCAAGGGAGCAGAGAGGAAAGAGCTTCTCCCTTCTCTCCCGTTACTTCCTCTAGGTTATGCCTAGCCTGCCTTGACGGTTGAACCCACTCCAGCCCCCAGGGATCCCAATCGCTGGGTGAGGCGGCTGCCTCTGGTGACCGGCCTTTTGGGCAGCGTCCTTTTGGTTATTAATCGACTGGCCTTTACGCCGGAATTGCTTACCAGCCAGTCCCGTTCAGATGCCTTGGGGATCCTCCTCAGCGCCGTTTTGATCCTGACCGGCCTGCTGTGGCAGCAGGTCCAGCCTCTTCCACCCCAAACGGCCCCCCTGCAGGGGATCCCCGGCTGTGATTGGCATCCCGATCTTTCCGAAAGCGAGAAACTGGAGCTGGCTTGGGCCTCCCATACCCTGCTCAGCACCACCGCCGCCCGCACCGTGGTGATCTGGGTGGGTGGGCGAACCCTCCTACAACGGGGGATCCTGGCCAACCCCGGCCAGATGCCCTCCATTCAGCCCAAGAGCGTTTTACAGCGGGTCTTGCAGACGGGGCGGCCCGTGTATTTGGTGGATCTCAAGCTGTTCCCGGCCCGCGCCGAGTTCGATGGCCTGTTGCCCCCCGGATCCCAGGCCGTGCTGTGCCAGCCCATCGGCCAGCGAGGGTGCTTGATTTTGGGGAGCGATACCCCACGCAGCTTCAGCCGGCAGGAGCAAACCTGGATTGCCGCCATTGCCGACAAGCTAGCAGCCACCCTACTCCCCTCTCCCCCTGGGAGAGGGGCTGGGGGGTGAGGGCTAGGCGGCGCTCTCTAGGCTCACCTGGAACACTTCGCTGAAGGCTTTTTCCACCTTGTAGCCCGAGTCGATGGTTTCCAAGGGATCCTTGCGCAGGCGGTGACGCAAACACAGGCTGATCACCCGACGGATATCGGCGACGGTGACCTCACTGCGCCCCTCTAGAGCTGCCAGGGCCTTGGCAGCCCGGTTGGTGACAATGTCTCCGCGCAGCCCATCCACCTCCAAAGCCGCACATACTCCGGAGATCTTCAAGCGCAAGTCGGGATCCACTGCCACGTTGGGCAAAAGATGTTGGGCTTTTTCGATGCGCTCCCGCAGGCGCTGCTGGGAATCGGCATACTTGGCCAAAAAAGCCTGGGGATCGGCGTCGAACTGGCTGCGCTCCTCCACGATCCGCACCCGCAGGGCAGCATCTCGCACCGTTTCGATCTGGACAAACATGCCAAAGCGATCCAGCAGTTGAGGCCGCAATTCCCCCTCTTCCGGGTTGCCGGATCCCACCAGCACAAACCGAGCCGGATGACGAATGGAAATGCCCTCCCGTTCCACGGTGTTCCAGCCTGAGGCCGCCGCGTCCAGCAACACATCCACTAAGTGGTCATCCAGCAAATTGACTTCATCCACGTAAAGGATGCCTCGATTGGCCTTGGCTAGTAGCCCTGGCTCAAAAGCCTTCACCCCCTGAGCCAAGGCCCGCTCAATGTCGAGAGTGCCACACACCCGGTCTTCCGTTGCCCCCAAGGGCAGATCCACCATCGGCACCTGGATCCAAGTGCTTTCCAGCGTTTCTCCCGCCTGCAGGCGCTCCCACACTTGATCGCTCATCAAGTCCCGCTGCCGCGGGTGGCTGTTGAAGGGATCCCCTTTCACCACCTCGATCTGGGGCAGCAGGTCGGCCAAAGCGCGGATGGTGGTGGATTTGCCCGTGCCGCGATCCCCCATGATCAGCACCCCGCCAATGCGCGGGTCGATCACGTTGAGGAGCAAGGCCAATTTCATCTCCTCTTGGCCGACGATGGCCGTAAACGGGAAAACCGGGCGACGTTCCAAATGCATAGGGGCAATAACCAACAATTCATCCCCATTATCCCAGAGGCCACTCCCTTCTGGGGGTCAGATAGGCTGGAAAGGGACTGGAACTGGAACCTAAAGACCAGTTTTCGGTCAAATGGAAAAGCAAGCTCAGTTGTCAGCGTGGACGACGCCCTGGGCTTTCACAGAGAGGAGCAGATAGGATCGAAGCCCGCGGGGTTCATCAGAGTGTTGAACCGGCGTGGGGCCGAAAGCTCACAAAAACCCTAGGCAACCTGAGCAACAGTTGGCGGGTGGGGAGACATCAGCGGTGTCAGGCAAAGCAAGTCGGAGATGGTGGACGGCATTTCCAATCCAAAGCGTGGTCCAAAAAGGGCTGGTGGGTTTGATCTGGGTTTGCACTTGGATCCCTGTGCTCACTGTCTCTCTGGCCGTGGCTCAAACCCCCACCACCTCTGTGGTGTTGAGCGATGAGCAGGTAACAATGTACGCCCGTATCGTCTTGGAGATGGAGCCCCACCGGCAAGAGGCCCAAAAGCGCTCCCAAGCCACAAACGACCCAGCCAGCAAAGATCAAATCCGGCGAGAATTCATCCGCACCGCGACCGAGATCATCACTCGCCACGGTATGACTGTGCCCGACTACAACCGCATTACACTCTTGATCCGCTCCGAAGAGGGCAAAGCTTTGCAACAGCGCATTGAGGCCGAAATTCTCCGCCTGCAAAGCGAGGATCCCCAACCGCCAGTCCGATAAAAGTAAACTACCCGACACCCGCGCTATGCGCAGGGTGCGGGCTTTATCCCAATCCCTAGCGGCCCCAGAGGACAGCTAAGTTTCGGAATTTCAGGCGAGTTTACAGTCGCCCCAAGGAGAGAGATCACCTGAGCAGCGTTATGGTCAGCATCCCCTTCCCACCCACAATGCCCACACTTGAACGACTTACCATTGCGGTAGGACTTACCCCGCTCAGGGTGGATGTGCAGGCACTTGTGGCAGGTCTGACTGGTGTAGGCAGGCGGCACCAGCACCACAGGCACTCCAGCGATGGCAGCCTTGTAGGCTACAAACATCCTGAGCTGGCAGAACGCCCAGTTGTTAGTCCTGCGCCGCTCAGCCTTACTTCGAGACTTCTGATTCAGGCAATCTCTGATGCCTGTCAAGTCTTCAAAAGCCAGTGCCGCACCAATAGCCTGGGCATCCCTGACCAAGGTTTTGCTGATGTTATGGTTCAGCCATGTCTGGTAGCGCCGTTCTCTCCCAGAGAGCCTTCTCAGCAGCCTCCTAGAGCTGCGAGTGCGTTTGGATTGAACCTTGGCGCGTACACGGCTGAACCGGTCACGGACGGCCTGGATGTGCTCTCCACTCCAAGAGCGTCCGTTGCTAGCGGTGGCGATATCCCGCCTGCCCAAGTCAACTCCGATTACCTTTGGAGTTTTGCCAGTTGGGGGAGTATCCAGCTCAACAGCAATGTTGATGTAGTAGTCCCCTTGCTTGGTCTTGGACAGGGTTGCGCTGGTGGGCGCTTGCCCCCGCAGCAAAGCGATTTGATAACCGCCAATCTTGAGCTTGAGCCAAACCCGTCCGCTTATCAGGGTCACGCCCACGGCTTGGTCGGACTCTCGGTACTTAAAAGTACGAGCGTCCAAAGTCAGACTGGTGGGGCGGAACTTGTGGACTTGCTTCACCGCCTTGGCATTGCTAATCACCCGACGGAGTGCCTGACAGACGTGGTTGGCTTTCAGCCCCGTTGCTGCCCTTACCGGCCGATAGACCAAGTGGTGCAGCTTGGCGGTGTTCCAGCAGTTCTTTTGTTTGGCGGTATCGAGAATCTGGTTGCAAGCGTTCGCAAAGCCCTGCAAAGTGCGGTCAATTTCTTGACGCAACTCTTGTGGGACTATCAGCTTGCAACGTACAGAGATAGTCTGGCTCATGGGATTATTGTAGTTTATCCAGACTTTTGACCAGCAAACCTATATGAAGGAGGGCTTTCCTCCCGACACCAAGCCTGCGGCTATGGTGCGGGCCTCCAGCCCGAAAATTTGGTGACTGGGGCCGGAGAATGAAGATAGGCTGGAAGCGAACGTTGGTGTTCATCCAGGCGAGCGGGGGAAAAAGATGAACGAGCCCATGTCGCCGTCAGTACGGGCGGCTATCGAGCGGATGAAGTCTCGTTTGCGCATGACTCGTCGCTTCGGGTTTTGGTTCCAGGCGATCTTGGGGGCGACGGCGCTGCTGCTGTGGTTTGGCTTTTTAATCGGCCAAAATACCGTCTATCGAGATGACTCGCTGGGGGCTGTCATCGCCTTCTGGTTCACCTTGTTTACATTGCTCACCCTGGCAGCCGGTCTATTTTTCAACTGGCGCTACTTGCTCCACGCGGAGCGCCGCTCAGCTTCTGCTGATGCCCTAAGCCAATTGGATCTGCCCAAGCAGTTGCAGTTGGTCACCTATGTCAGCCTCATTGGAGCCTTCCTTGCTTTGATTGGTATGGAAGCCCAAGTGGGCGAGCTGTTGGCGCGCATGTTTTCCCGCACCCAGGCCAACCAGGTGACAGGAGTGCTGCTGCTGGCCGCCAACATCAACGTGACGTTTGCCCACTTTGTCTGCTTGGCAGGGGTTCTCTGGATTACCGGTGTCCTCGACCGCGAACCATAGCGCCGGATCCCTGGCCCACCTTTGGGAGTCATGTGGACAGTGGCGAGACGGCTTGTTGTTTTTATAGTCGTTTACAGTCGTTCCAGTTCAGGGCAAGACACCTGAGCTACTGTTCGCGCTAGCGGGACGGAGTCCTTGAAAGGCCTTCTGGCACGGTGCATTTAACGTTTTAGGCGTGGGTGCAGTGTCCTAGTTTGAATCGAAATGACCATAAATGGGCAAAGCAAAGAGCCCCCAACTTGGGAGATAAGCTGGGGGAAGCCCTTTAGGTTTGCTTGAGTTTTCTCCAGACCACCCAGGCCTTTGAGACCTTTGCGACCTCAGTAAAAGCAATGGCTTTACTTAAAGCCCACTGCCGCTTGCCAGACAAAAGCCAGCAGGAAAAACAGAACAGGGATGATCGGCAAAATGTCGATCAGCGGGTCAAACAATTCATAGCCTTCCGGCAAACTGGCCAGGAACACCATCGCTGACATAGCAACAAACCTCAGGGGAAAATGCGGCTGAAGAAACTGCTTCTTTCAGAATTAAAATAGAGCTTAACATCATCCAGCAGGGATCCGGACTAAGTTCAAGAAATGTAAAGGAAGTGGCGACCTAGAGAACGCCAATGTTAGAGAGGCCCAAAACGACCCCCACTCCCAACAAATGGCCAAAGCTGGCAACCCCGATGACTTCTGGCCAGGTCATTCCCAGTACCGGCCCAGTCTCTGAGGCCACTCCAGAGGAGGATTTGAAGCTCAAGTAAGCCAGCCCTGTGCAGAGCAGAATGATCACGGCGTTCAGGGGGGACCAGGGGCTGGTTTGAGCGGTCAGAGCCAACAGCGCAACAACAGGCATCATGGTTTCCATCCTCAGCTCAGGTTAACCGACCCTTAGATTACCGCTCCTGCTGGGATCCCCTCGCAATCTGCACATGAATTGCAACAAAACCTCACACTACGGCTTTTCTCTGGCTTCAGGGGCAGTTTGCCGTTGCCGGGATCCTTCAGGAATCCTTGGCCAGGAGAGGAAGGTGCCCCCATGGCTGGGGTTGTGAGGAAAATAAGGCTTGGGCTGAGAAGCTGGGCAGGTCTCTGCCGTATACTAACGAAAGTTAACAAACTTATCTCTTCGATCTCTTTTCGGTGTGATGACTGGGACGCGCTGCCTCGACCCATCCTCTCTGTCTGCACTGTGCGCACCTAAGGATGGCTGCCGATGACTGTTGCTGCTACTGCTGAACCAGCCCAAAAACCTTTCGCATTGCCTCGTGAGCTGTTGGGGCCACCCTCGGAATTTTGGAATCCCACCTTGCTGATGTTTTTGGCTGCGGTGGTGCTTTCGGCCTCTTGCTTTGGCGGGTACGCCTTTTGGCACTGGCCCAAATGGATGGTGTTCTGGCTCAATTTTGTGGCCCTCTATGTTCTGGGCACGGTGATTCACGATGCTTCCCATGGCTCGGCC
Source organism: Thermostichus sp. OS-CIW-29 (assembly GCF_054058195.1). Lineage (NCBI taxonomy): Bacteria > Bacillati > Cyanobacteriota > Cyanophyceae > Thermostichales > Thermostichaceae > Thermostichus > Thermostichus sp. OS-CIW-29. The sequence goes on along the minus strand of NZ_JBSSAB010000041.1, from coordinate 15,638 downwards.
CACCGCAACCGCTTTCTGAACGAGGCACTCGGACACGGCTCTGCCCTGTTGCAGGGTTTTGTCTATCCCGTCTTTAAGCGGGTACACATGCAGCACCACGCCCACGTCAACCATCCTGAAGACGATCCCGATCACTATGTCTCAACGGGAGGGCCGCTGTGGCTGATCGCGCCGCGGTTTTTCTACCATGAGGTGTTTTTCTTTAAGCGGCAGCTCTGGCGGAAAGGTCGCTGGGATCTGCTGGAGTGGGGCTTGAGTCGGCTGGTGGTTATCCTGACCTTTGGTCTGGCCAGCTACTTCGGCTACACCGACTACATCATGAACTATTGGCTACCCCCTGCCTTTATCATGGGGTTCTTGCTGGGCTTGTTTTTTGACTACCTGCCCCATCGCCCTTTTCAATCCCAAGAGCGGTGGTACAATGCCCGCGTCTATCCCGGATGGCTGACCAACATTCTGCTGTTGGGGCAAAACTATCACCTGATCCACCATCTCTGGCCTTCTGTTCCCTGGTACAAATACCAAGCAGCCTACTGGGCAGCCAAACCTGAGCTGGACGCGCGCAACTGCCAGCAAACGCTGGGGATCTGGGAGAAGGGAGAGTTTTGGGGCTTTTTGTACGATGCTCTGATCGGTCTGCACTGGCACAAGCCCACTTCAGCTCACCCCGCTGCGCCAGCCAATCCAGAATCGGAGGGATCCCCTGCGGATCCACAGCTTGGCTAGCATGGTTTGGCCAACGCTGCAAGTCCCGCAGGTGCTGCTGTTTGTGGAAGCGGCCAGCCTGTTGCAGGACTCTAGCCAGGTTTTGTTGCAGGCCGGTCGGGCAACGGCAGATTTGCCGGAGTTGATTGCAGAAGCGCAGGCGCGGGCCGAAGTCCAGGTGCAGCTCCTTGGGATCCCGGCAGACTTGCGGGCACAGGTGCGAGGGATCCTCAGGTTGACCTCGCCCCAAGAGGTGCTGGCCTACTTGCAGGACTTGCTGGACAGGGGATCTGGCCCGGATTTGGAAGCCTTTTTGGAGCAGGCGGGATCCGCCTCTACAGTGCTGCGCTTCCCCCCCCTGTTGGTGGGGGCTGTGGCTCTGCAGGTGTTGCTGGAGCGGTTGGACTTTTCCCCAGAAGAGCGGGCTGTGGTGCAAGCCCAACGGGATCAATGGGAACAGGCCCTGGCGGAATTGGCCATCCACCACAGGGTTTCCCCAGAGCCGCTCCGGGCCACTGCCGAGACGGTGCTGCGGGCTGCTTCGGCAGAAAAGCTGCTGCAACTGGGGCAGGATCTCCTTCAAGATCTCCAAGATCTCGCTGCTGCCGATTCTGAGCCAGAAGCCGAGCCCCAGGTGGAATTGGCGGGGCCTCTGCTGTTCATGATGGTGGCGGATTACCTGCTGGCCCAAACGGAGTATCCGCTGACCCCGGAGCAGCGGCTGGACTTGCAAACCAATCGCGCCGAGGCAGAAACCCGCTACTTGGCCATGCAAAAGTTGGGCCGCATTGAAAACTTGGCGGAGCAACAGGCTTATATTCGATCTTGGATTGACCAAGCTTCCGTACCGGATTTGCTGCAGGCTTTGGATCGCCTTTTTGCGGCGTCTGAACCCAACTCGTGAGGCCCAGAGATCACCAAAGGTTTGCTATCCCCTATCCTGGAAGCAAAGGGATCCCACTTGAGGTGCGAAAGTGGACTGGGGCAGCCTGTTCTGGATTTTCCTGATCTTCAGCTCTTTGCAACCTCTGCTGAACCGTCGTGCCCAAGAGTTCCGGCGCTTGATGGCCATTCGGGAGTTGGAGCAAAAGCGGGGCAGCCGGGTGATTCTGCTCATTCACCGCCAGGAGTCGATCAGTTTTTTGGGGATCCCGGTTTCCCGCTACATCAGCATCGAGGACTCCGAGCAGGTATTGCGGGCGATTCGCCTCACTCCACCCAATACCCCGATTGATTTGATTTTGCATACCCCCGGTGGCCTGGTGCTGGCTACGGAGCAAATTGCCCGCGCCTTGATCCGCCATCCGGCCAAAGTGACAGTGTTTGTGCCCCACTACGCCATGTCGGGGGGGACGATGCTGGCCCTGGCCGCCGACGAAATCGTCATGGATGCCAATGCAGTCCTGGGGCCGGTGGATCCACAGTTGGGGGGGTATGCTGCCGCCAGTATTCTGCAGGTGGTGGCGGATAAACCCATTGCCGAAATCGATGACCAAACCTTGATCCTGGCAGATCTGGCCCGCAAAGCGATGCAACAGGTACAGAACTTCGTGCGGGATCTCCTGAAGGACGATGTGCCCAAGCGCAAAATTGCCCCCGAACGCATCGAGCCCCTCATCCAGTACCTAACCAGTGGACAAGTTACCCACGACTACCCGATCACTGCCGAAGAAGCCCAAAGGTTGGGCCTGCCCATTTCTACTGAGTTGCCACCCCAAATCTATGCCCTGATGGACTTGTACCCACAGGCCACCATGGGCCGCCCTTCCGTGCAGTACATCCCTATCCCCTATGATCCTCGCCCCTCTCTGCCCAGGGGGGGATCCCGCTCTGGCCTAGGGTGAACTCTTGGCGTAAGCTTCCATGGCTTCCAGGCGCAGCCCTCTTGCCCGGCGAAACAGCTCTTGTCCGGTGTGCAGGTGGCGATCGTCGCAGTTCAGCGGGAAATACTGCAGCTCCTCTAGGGCATCTTCTAAGTGGTTGAGGGCGTAGTAGAGGCGAGAGGCCACTCCCCCCAAGCTGCTGGGATTGGGAAGGCGCCGAAAGATCTGCTGAGCTTGGGCCAGTTTCTGGCTACACTCTTCCAAATAGGTGGCGAAGGACTCCAACAGGTCGGGATCAAAGGGATCCGCCGCCAAAGCATGCAACTGAGGCTCTAGGGAAGACAGCAGGGGCCCCAAAACTCGGTTTAGGGGGGTGTAGACCTGTTGGATCCAGGCTGCGCGGGCGATGGCTTCGTGGCTGACGGTTTCACGGGGGGATCCCGTCGGCTGAGGGCAGGGTGAGGTGCGGCTGGAGTGCAATTGCCGGTCGTAGTCGCGGCGAGATTGCGGATCTTTGAGCACCGCGTAGGCAGCGTTGATCTGGCGGATGCGCTCAGCGGTGGCCCGATCTTTTTTGGCCAGCAGGCTATCGGGATGGTGATACTTGACCAAACGACGGTAGGCAGACTTGATCTCCTCCGCCGTCGCCGCCACGGAAACGCCCAAAACTTCGTAGTGGGATCCCACTCCCGATCCGCTCTCCATAACCCCTAGGCTTGCCGGAAAGAAAAGAAACTTCCACATTGTACCTGCAGCCTAGAATAAAGGTGAGTTTTCCGGTGCTGCCCCATGTCTTCCGCCTCGCCCCAGGGATCCCCCAACCCTTTCAGTGCCCTCTTGGGGGCCGCCATCGCCGTCAGTTTGGGCTACGGGTTCTTTCAACTGCTGCTCTCGATGTTGGCCAAGTTGCCGCCAATTGAGGTGGAGATTGGATCGTTGGCCCGCGGAATCAGCATTCTGGTGCGCTACCTGCTGGTCGGTTCCGTTTCCCTGATTGCCTTCATGTTTGCCATGGTGGGGTTGGGGCTGGCGGCCTATTGTGTGCAATTGCTGGGAGAGCGGCTGACCTCCTCTCAGCGCTGAACCTAGGGGCACAACCTCTGGCCGACTCGTTGGGCGTTTATCATGATGAGCCAGCTTCTTCTCAGCGCAGCACCACCTTGGGGGAGAGCAACAAAGTCAGGGATCCCTGGCGGTAGTCAATCCGGCCTTCGGCAAAGCGCACTTGGGCTAGGCCCGCTTTTTTGAGGGTGATCGCGTGGGCGTTGGCCGGGTTTAGACCAACAGCCGCTTGTACCCACAGGCTCAGATCCGGCTGGTGACCGACCAGAGCCAAAGACGCCAGAGGTTCCCGCTCTGCTTGCCAGCGCACCAGGTCAGCAAAACTGCCCCCCGGAGCCAGCGGCTCAAACACCTCCACAGCTTCGGCCAGGTTCTCGTCCAAAAAGATCTCAGCCGTCTGCCGAGCCCTCACCAAGGGACTGGTGAGCAGGAGATCCCACCTCCAGCCCATGTTCTTGAGCTGGCGGGCAATCTTGCGGCAGCGCTTGCGACCTTCGTCTGTAAGGGCCCGAAAGGCATCCTCGACTTCTGGCCGGGGTTCCTCGGCTATGCCATGGCGAATAAAATCCACGGCCAATTCCTGTCGGGCAGTCTGCTTTTCTGCCGCCCCCTGATAGTGCTCCGCACCGCTAACGCGATAGTGCTCCGCGCTGCTAACGCGAACGCTCTCCTGTTGTTCAGACCCAGAGACCATAGAACTCCGTCCTGCCGGCGCGAACGGCACTGTCAAATCTTGACTGCCAAATCTTGGAATAACTGTAACTCTCCCAGAATACTGTGGGAAAAAAGCCCACTCCCTCTACGGCAGCACTCCCGCGACAAAACCGGAAGTCATGAAGAAGACGAGGGGTTATGCAGTCGCTGGCTGACCAGAGTGCGCCCCTCCTGGGTGTAGAGCTGCCAGTAGTTCCAGTAGTTGCCAAACACGGACTTCACATAGCCCCGGGTTTCGGGGAAGGGGATCTGCTCCACAAACACATCCGGATCCTCGAAGCCAAAGCGGTTCAGCCATCTGGCCACGTTGCCGGGGCCACCGTTGTAGCTGGCCAGGGCCAGCAAGGTGTTGTCTTGATAGGTGCGGTGGGTGTAGTCGAAGTACCAGGATCCCAGGTAGAGATTGTCGGCGGGGTTGGTGAGGCTGTACTGGGCCAGGCCGATCTGCTGGGCAATCCAGCGGCCAGTAGCGGGCATCACCTGCATCAAGCCCAAAGCCCCCGAGGCCGAGACGATCTCTGGCTCAAAGCGGGATTCCTGCCGGATCAAAGCCGCCACCATCAAGGGATTGAGGTTAAATTGCCGTGACCAGTGGGCCAAGCCGGGTTGGGCGTAGGGATCCCCGCTCCAGGAATTGTCTGGGCCGGCATAGTAGTGCAGCGGATAGATGGCCTGCCAGAAATCTTGGCGCTGCCTCAACGTCTCCAGCAAGGGATCCGGCTCTTCGCTAAAGCGCAAAGCAGCCACCTGGTTAATGCCCCGCAGGTGCTCTCCGGCGCTGTTGCGCAAAATGCCCGTAACAAAGCGCTCGGCAACGCTCATCTGGCGGGGATCCCGCTGCACGGGAGTTTCGCCCTGCCAGCGTTCCCAGGCCAGTTGGCTGGCTCCCATCAAATGCAGGGTTTGCGTAACTGCAGAGACCCCTGGCAACGGTTGGCGCACCGGCTGAAAATCCACCTCAACCCTTTTGCGCCCGCTGTAGAAATCCCCCACCGGCCAGCCCAGTTGCACTGCCGACCGCCAGCCGTAGTAGGTGTGGGGAAACTGCCGCAGTACCTGCCGATAGGTCTGCCGAGCTGCAGCCACATCCCCCTGCTGTTCCCGCCATTTGCCCGCCCAGTAGAGCAGTTGTGCCCCCATTTCTGTATCCCGCTGAGCAGATCCGATCTGTTGGGCCAGGGCGATGGCTTGGCTGAGATTGCCTGCTTGTGCTTGGCTCCAGGCCACTGTCCAGGCGGCATTGGCTGCAGCTTCGCTGGCTGGAAAGCGATCCCAAAGGGCTTGCCGAGTAGCCTGGGCCGATTGGGGGCTGGCGTTGCGATCGTAAAGCTGGCTGAGGCTAAGCAACGCCTCTGGAGCTTCTTTATCTGAGCCGGATCCCACCTGTCGAAGCAAGTCGATCGCCGTCGGCAGGTCGCTCAGTTCCGCCAAACGGCGGCGGGTGAGAGAAGCCTCTGGCCCATCGGGAAACTGTGCCAGCAGCGCTTGGTAAGCCGCTTTGGCCTGGGGAAACTCCCGCGAGATCTGGTGGCTGCGGCCCCAGCGGTAGAGGTTCTGAGAGGTGGCGGGGGCACGCCCATAGGCCCGGGCAGCTTTGCCGTACTCCCGTTGCTCCCAGTAGGCATCGGCGAGGATCTGCCAGTCGGAAGCCGTGAGGGATCCCTCTTGAGCCTGCCGCCAGCGATCCAGCAACGGCGTTAGCCCAGGGGTTTGCGGGTGATGTTGGGCCAAATCCCGCAGCAGGTCATAGCGGTCGGGATCCAGCTCCAGCAAATGCTTGAGGGCACGTCCAGTCAGCGGGTGGGTGGGAAATTGCTGCCGCAGCCGATCCACCTGGCCCATCCCCCAGAGGGCGTAGGCGGCCACAGGACTGTGGGGATATTCCTGCAAAATCTGGGGCCACCAGATCCCTTGGGCTGTTTCCTTATCCTGCAACTGTTCATAGGCTTGGGCCCTGAGCTTCCAAATCTCTTCCCTCAAAACCGGCAGGCTCTCTTCCAGCCCTTGCAAATCCTTCAAGGCAGATTGCGCTTGGCCGGCTTGCAGCGCTGCGTAGGCCCGCAGAAAGGCCGTTGTGGAAGTTTGGGGCAGTTGCGTCGGATCCCTGTCTTCTGGTGCAGAGGCCACTTCTACGGTTTCTGCCCAGGATGAGGTGTAGAAGCCCCAGACAGCTCCACCCAGAGCCGCTCCTGCTGCCAGCACACCGGCAGCCCATCTTGTCCAGCGTCGTTGGCTGCTTGTCAGAATCCCCATGCTTTACCTCCCCACCACCTCTGACCTACGATACTCAACCTGACTGCGTTGAGTCACCAGACAACTCGATACTTGCGAAACGGCTGGAAAGCTCACCTGGCAAGCGGTCACCGAGCATTGGGGCCAGACGATAAGCAGGGAGAGGAGCAGTTCTTTCCTCAAATCTTCAAATTTCAGACAGCAGTGAAACAGCTCATTTCCCCAATTGCGGGATCCCTGTCGGGCTTTCGCTGCGGTACACCTTGGCCCCGACACTGCGCAGCTTTTCATCAATGGCTTCGTAGCCCCGGTCGATGTAGTGCAATCCGTGGATCGTGGAGCAGCCTTCAGCCGCCAGACCGGCCAACACCAGGGCCGCACCCGCCCGCAGGTCGGTAGCCACCACCGGAGCGCCGGAAAGGGACGGCACCCCTCGGATCAGGGCCACTCGGTTCTTCAGGCGAATATCGGCTCCCATGCGATTCAGCTCGGGAATGTGGTGCATGCGGTTTTCAAACACTGTCTCCTCAATGGTGCAACTGCCCTCGCTCAAGGCGGCCAAAGCCATGATCGGCGCCTGCACATCGGTGGGGAAACCGGGATAGGGCAGCGTTTGAATATCGGTTGCCTGACAGAGCCAGCCTGAGCTCAGTTGAGCTGGGGCAATGCGCAACCGGTTTGGGCCCTCTTCTTCCACCCGCAGACCCATGGCTTGCAACTTGGCGATCACCGCCCGCAGATGATCGGGAATAACAGGGCCAACCGTGAGGTGAGAGCGGGTAATGGCCCCGGCAATGAGATAGGTGCTGGCCTCGATGCGGTCGGGAATGACCGTGTACTCTGTTCCATGCAAGCGGGGCACCCCTACCACCACAACCGTATTGGTGCCGACACCGCGAATGCGGGCCCCCATGGCTTGACAAAAACGGGCTAGATCCGCCACCTCCGGCTCTTGGGCGGCGTTCTCGATCACCGTTTCTCCATCCGCCAGCGTAGCGGCCATCATCAAGGTCTCGGTGGCACCGACGCTGGGATAGTCCAGGTAAATACGGGTTCCCAACAGTTTACGGGCATAGGCATGAACCACCCCATGCTCGATTTGGACCGTTGCCCCCAAGGCTTGTAGACCCCGCACATGCAGATCCACAGGACGAGACCCGATCGCACAGCCACCGGGCAGGGGAACTCTGGCCACCCCCAGCCGCGCCAACAGAGGCCCTATGATGAAAAAGCTGGCCCGCAACTGGCTGACCAATTCATAAGGGGCTTGAGAGGTTTTGAGGGAGCTGGCATCCAGGTCCAGGGTATTGCCAACATGGGAAACCTTAACTCCCAGCGTGGCCAGGATCTGCCCCATGCGTTCAATGTCCAGCAGACGCGGCACGTTGTGAATTCGACAGGCCTCAGGAGCCAAGATGGCCCCGGCCATCAGCGCCAAGGCAGAGTTTTTTGCCCCGCCAATAGGGATGTGGCCACTCAGGGTCTGCTTGCCAATGATTTTCAGCACTGGCCCCATCATCTCTGGCGCGGTTGCCATGCCGGTCTGGGGCGGCGTCAGGCCAGGCTCTAGGGGATCCGCCCCGCTGACGCGATTGTCAAAACCTTTCAATCTCCCTCCTCACCCACAAAAAATAGGCGAACCCTTCTCAGAGAATACTCTGGGGATCACAGCAGCGGCTAAACTCGCAAGCCAAATTGGGTGTGAGGAAGAAGTTCCCATGGCTGTGCTTCTATCCTGCAGCAGCGGACAGGGGAGCGGCTAGGCCAGTTCACCAGATGCAGGCTCTCAGCGAAGGCAACTGGGGGGCAGCCCAACAGCAGGGGGCGGTATGATGGATGCTCAGGGGAAGTGCTTGCAAGGAAAACAGGAAGGAGACAGCCGATGATCGCCACTCAAGTCTCTGCCCAAGAGTTGTTTCGGGCCGCCTATGAAAACCGCTACACCTGGGATCCCGCTTTCCCGGGCTACAGCGCCGAGGTCACCTATTGGGATGGGGAGCGCACATTCGTTGGGCAGGTGCGAGTGGGGGCAGACCTAAAGGCCACCGTTACGGGCGTAGAAGATGAGGAAGCTCGAAAAGCCATTCACAACCAACTCTGGGAGATTGCCATTCACCGGGTGCGCCGCAGCTTCGACGAGACCCATGGGAACAACACCTTCCGTTACGGCCAAACCCTGCCCGATGGCACAGTAGAGATCCTGGTGGGGGGCAAAGCCGAAGGGGATCGCTACCACGTGCGCGATAACCAGGTTACCATGGTGCATCGGCATATCCACGGAGTGGTGGTTACCATCCACACCTTCAGCAGCCACGATACCGGCGAAGGCTATCTTTCCCACCGCTACGATTCCGTCTATCACGATCCCCAAACGGGCGAGCAAAAAGGCGGGCGCAGCCAATTCGAGGATCTGTATACAAAAGTGGGCAAGTATTACATCCTCTCGGAGCGGCGTATCCAGACGGAGACGGAAACCGGCCCTGTGGAGAAGCGCTTCACCTTCAGCAACTTGACCTTGCTGGACACTGGGGCGTGAGCGACCCGGCATTGACCCCAGCAGGGTAGGGGGCCAGCTCTCCCGTTCGTCACTGTTGGGCAGCTACCGGGAGGCTGAGTTCACGCCCTTCTTGGCGGCCAAGCCTTTCTCGATAACGGGAAAGCCAGTCTGTAGGCTTTCAAGCTTTGTTGCAGAACGATCCTCCCGGTTAGAAAAAGCAAGAGAGCCTGAGCTATGCTTTGAATATTCTCCCGCCTGCGATTGGCATGGACAACACCACAGCAAAACCTGACCCGGATGCCGAAGCCCCCATTGGTGCCCCTGACCTGATCATTCGCCCCGCCCAACTGGGGGATCTGGAGGCTGTGGAAGAGATTTTGGCGCAAGCCTTTGATGAAGAGTACAGCAGCCGCTCGGTGGATATTCGTCGCCAAGTGCGGCGGTTGCGCCAGTGGTATGGGCCCCTGAAAACCCTGACCCTGTTTCCCAATCGCTTTCAGCACATGTTTACAGTGCATGTGGCGGAGCTGGAGGGCAAGATTCAGGGAGTGATTCAGGTTTCTCCCTTCAACCATTCCCGCAGCACCTGGCGGGTCGATCATATCGCAGTGGCGCCCTCTGCCCAGCGACAGGGGGTGGGATCCCGGCTGCTCAAGCACTGCATGGAGCACTTTCGGGAAGCTCGCACCTGGATCCTGGAGGTGAACATCCACAACAAAGGGGCAATGGCGCTCTACCGGCGCAACGGCTTCCAACCCTTGGCTCAGATCACCTACTGGTCGATTCCAGCCGATATTCTGGCAGCTCTCAGCCAGCACGAGCCCAAATTGCCCAACCTGGTGCCGGTGACCAACCGGGATGCCTATGCCATCTACCAACTGGATACGGGATCCATGCCGGCCACTGTGCGCCAGGTGTACGACCGTGAGGTGAACGATTTTCGCACTAGCCCACTGGATTGGCTTTTGGAGCAGGCCAAATGCGCCATTAGCCAGACGGAGCGGGTGGAAGTGTGTGTTTACGAGCCCGAACGCAAAACCGCCATCGGCTACTTCAACTTGAAGTTGGATCGCACCGGGCAGCAACCTCATGTGGCCAAGCTTACGGTTCACCCTGCCTACACTTGGCTTTACCCCGAACTCATGGCCAAGATGGCCCAGCTTACTCAGGCTCATCCGCCGCAATCTCTGGCCTTGGCCTCCACCGATTACCAGCCGGAACGGGAGGAGTTCTTGCTGAAGCTGGGAGCCCAGGATGTAGAGCGGACGTTGCTGATGTCGCGTTCGGTGTGGCACAAAATCCGCGAAAGCCGCCTCTTTACCTGGGATAGTGCTTATCTCAACGCGATGCTGCGGGGATTACAGGTGAAGCAGCCAGTGCCGGAGCGGTTTGAGGGGCCGCCGGAGGGCTGGGTAGAGCACCACTTTCATCCCATCAGCCCAACCGAGCCGGATCCCAGCTCTGGTCGCATCAGCGGTGTGGAGTCTTCACCAGGGCTCTCCAGAGACTCCCAATCTGAGGCTTCTCCACCCCCTAGCTGATCGCGTCAGGGAGAGAAAACCCCAATCCCGGCTTGCTTGCACCTTGCGAAAAACGGATGAAAGACCCGAAGGGCAATTCTACTGCGGATCCCTCTTGGCGGGCGCTGATTCAGGCGGCACTGCACCGTAACCGTAGCGATCCCAGTGTGCGGTATTTGCAATTGGCCACGGTGGATCCCCAGGGGCATCCGCGCAACCGCACGGTCGTTTTCCGGGGGTTTTTGGGCGATACCGACCGCATTCAATTGGCGGTGGATAGTCGCAGCGAGAAGATCCGACAAATTGCCCACTGCCCCCAAGCCCAGATCTGCTGGTATTTCTGCAAAACCCGCGAGCAATTCCGCATCGCTGGCACCCTTGAGGCCATCGCCGCGGATCATCCGGATCCCCAAGCCCAGCGCCAGCGGCAGCAGTTGTGGCAACAGATATCGGAAAAAGGACGGCTCCTCTGGTTTTGGCCGGAACCCAAAGGGCCGCTCGCCCCGCCAGAGGCTTTTATCCAGGAGTTGCCCAAAGAGAAAGATCTGCTGCCTCCGCAGACCTTTGTGGCTTTACTGCTGGAGCCAACGGAGGTGGATCACCTACAGCTTAAGGGGGATCAGATCTATCCCCAATTGCGGACGGTGTACGAGCGCACTTCCAAAGGGTGGCAGCGTCGGGCCGTGAATCCCTGAAGGCGATCCAAACTTGCTTAGCCTAGTCTGGAGTGGGGGATCCCTTATTCCTTGTTCCTCCAAAGCACAGGGAATAGAGGAATGGACGTGTTAACGTAGCTGAACGATCGTGTTCTGCACGGTGGGGGCGTTATCCTCTGATGGAACTCTGTACGCGTATGGCTGGTCTATCAGGGGTAGGGCAGCAGTTGATGCCTTTTGTCTAACTCGACACGTATCACTTTGGCTTGCAGTGGTCTCGATGTGCGTCTTGATCTGCTCATTCGCTCAGGCTGTTGCCTCTTTTTTCGCCGGCGGCCCATTGCTGAACAGAGCTTTGAGGGGCAAGGGATCCCTAGTGTTGTCTGTCGCTTTGGTTGGGGTAGGGGTTCTTGTGCAGGGATTGAGAGCACAAACTCTGGAGAAACCGATGCTGGAAGCCTTGGAAGATTCTGTTGAGGGGAATGTTGTCCCTGTTCTGCACTCAGAACCTGCCTTGCCCCCCCAGGCTGTCCCCACCTCCGCCCGTACGGGACCCTTTCGGGTCGGCAATCGCACGCCCCATCCGGTTCGGCTGGTGATCTTGATGCGCAGCGGCGAACGGATGATCAATCCGGAAACGGCCCACTGGGACTTTGCCCCTGGAGAGGGGGGGAGCGAGGGATTGCTGCTGAGCTTGGGAGAGGAACCGCTGCAAATCGGCCCCGGAGACATTGTGGTGGCTTTCGCCCTGGATGGAACCCGCCGCTATTGGGGGCCCAATGTGGTGGGAGAGTCTCTGGCCCCGTTTTGGGATGGGGAGAGCGGCTCCTGGTCGATGATCTTGCAGCCTTAGGGTGCTCCCCCTTTGGCCCAGAAGAGTGAGGAATGGAGAAGTTGCCCCAGAGGAGTTTGAGGTGACCGCTGCAAATGTCCAAGCTGCGCGCGGAGCATGACTCTAGTCAATAATAAGCTCAACTATACTGAAAATAATGTATAATATGTTCAGTACGGATTACTACCAGTTGATCTTTCTGTTTACTTTCGAGTCTGCCAACATGGTAGCCAAAGCAAAGCAGAAAATTGGTAGTAAGACGACACGGAAACTGCGCTTTGGGTATTCTACTCAAAGCTTTGCGGGATACCGCCATTCTGTTTGGAAACAAACAGAATGCTATCGCTGCATAGTTGAACAGTGATGTTCAGCAGTGTTCAGCGTAAATGTATCAGGATCCAAGCAACAGAACATTTTGAGAACAGTCTCCAAACCATAGTCATTTCAAGCTAGATTGAGACACTCCCCAAGCGCTCTGTGCCGCTGCCGCGACCAACCCCAGCTCTTCTCCCAGAGAGAGAGGGAAGTTAGGGAACAATGCAACAGAAATGTTTCATTCCTGTTTAATAATGACTACACAAGTGGCTGCGCAGTTTATAGCTCTGTAGGGTGTTGGCCAGCAGCATCGTTACCGTCATCGGCCCTACGCCTCCCGGTACGGGCGTGATGGCAGCGGCCAACTCTTTGACCGCTTCATAGTCCACATCTCCCACCAATTGCTCGGCTCCGGTGGGGGTCTCGATGCGGTTGATGCCAACGTCGATGACCACCGCGCCGGGTTTCACCATGTCTGCCCTCAATAGGCGGGGGCGGCCCACGGCCATCACCACAATGTCGGCGGCGCGGGTCACTTCTGCCAAGTCGGGGGTGCGGGAGTGGGCTAGGGTGACCGTCGCATCGGCGGCCAACAACATCAAGCTCAAGGGCTTGCCCACCAAGATGCTGCGACCAACCACCACTGCCTTTCGGCCTGCAATCGGGATCCCTTCTGCTTGCAACAGGCGCATCACGCCCAAGGGGGTACAACTGCGTAGGCCGGGCTCGCCGCGCAACAGCCGGCCCAGGTTGAGGGGATGGAGTCCATCCACATCTTTGTCGGGATTGATGGCCAGAAGGGGGGGGATGGGATCCCAGCCGGGGGGCAGGGGCAGTTGGACGAGGATGCCATCCACCCGCTCGTCCTGATTGAGTTGGTCGATGGTGTCGAGCAAATGGGCAGGGGAGTCTTGGGCGGAAAAATGTCGGCCAAAAGAAGCAATGCCCAACCGCTCACAGGCCCGCTCTTTGCCACGCACGTAAGCCGCACTGGCGGGATCCTCTCCAACCCGCAGCACTGCCAATCCCGGTGGCCGCCCCACCTGGGGTATCCAAGCTTGCACTTGGGCGGCCATCTCCGCTTGCAAGCGGGCGGCTAAGGCTTTGCCATCGAGGATCTTTGCGGGCATGGGGGCGCAAGGATAAAGACAACCATCCAACGACCATCCATAGTGAAGCAGAATGGCGACAGCAGTGCAGGGGGAATGATCAGGTGGGATCCCTATGATTCGGGCAGGTCTTCTTCCTCTTGGCCCAATTGCTCGATGATGATCTCCACCTGCTGCCGCTTTTGCTCTAAAAAGTCCGCGCAGGTTTTCAGGGTTTGGGCGGCCTGTTGAAAGCGCTCCACCACTTCTGCCAGATCCAGTTCCCCCGATTCAATCTGGGCAATCAAAGTTTCCACCTCGGCAATGGCTGCTTCATAGCGCCACGGCTCCTCACGTTTGCGGCGGCTCATGGCTCTCCTCTACTCGTACCCATAGGCTTCCCGAGGCCAGTTGTATCATCAGGCGGGTTTGGGGAGGCAGGCGATGGGTGCGGATCAGGGATCCCTCTTCATCTCGCACCAAGGCATAGCCCCGTTTCAGAATGGCTTCGGGATCGAGCGCTTGGAGGCGATCTTGCAGGGCCTGTTGGTGCTGTTGGCGTTGCTGGAAGCGATGGCGCACGGCTTGGAGCAGGCGATGTTGGTGTTGGGTCAAGCGATCCTGAGCCTGTTGCAACAGCCGCTCTGGATGCACGTAAGCCAGGTGGTGTTGGGCCTGCTGCAAACGCTGCTGGGCCCTTTCCAAAGCTTGGCGAGTGCGTTCGATCAACTTCTGGCGCAACTGGGATCCCTGACGCTGCAATTCCCCCAGATCCGGCACGATCCGCTCGGCAGCTGCCGTTGGGGTATGGGCGGCGTAGTCGGCAGCGTAGTCAGCCAGGGTTTCATCCCGCTGGTGGCCAATCCCGGTGACCACCGGGATCCGACATTCGGCAATGGCTCGCACCACCCGCTCATCGTTAAAACAGGCCAAATCTTCGCTGGCTCCACCGCCCCGCGCCAAAAGAAGCACTTCCGCCCGCCCATCCTGTTCCACCCGGCGAATGGCCCGCACAATTGATTCCGGGGCCGCCTCCCCTTGCACTTGAGCTGGGGAGAACAGCACCCGTAGCCCGGGGTAGCGCTGGTTGAGGGTGCGCCGAATATCTCCCCAGCCGGCAGCGTGGGGGGAACTGACGACGGCAATGCACTGGGGATGAACAGGCAGAGGTCGTTGGTTGTCGAACAAGCCCTCGGCACTGAGGCGGGCCTTGAGCTGTTGAAATCGCAACGCCAACAGCCCTTCCCCGGCAGGCAGCAATTGCCAGATGACGAGGCGATAATGGCTGCCGCCGCTATAGATGCCAAGTTGCCCAAGGGCAAGCACCTGTTGCCCCACTTCCGGCCAGAAACTGAGCCGGGAAGTTTGGCTCTGCCAGACCACCCCCTTGAGAACGTCGCCGGTTTCCGGATCGGTCAGGGTCAAGAACAGGTGGCCATTGCGGTTGCGCTGGCAACTGGATACTTCCCCGCTCACCCACAGCCTGGCCAAGTAGGGATCCCCGGCCAGCAGCGATTTCAAATAACGGGACACTCCCCCCACCGAGAGCAGGGGAGCTTCATCCGTGAGCAAAAACTCCATCCCACTGCTGCGGGCGGCTAAAGTCACTTGTAAACTACCCGACCCTGACTACTTCGCAGTACAGGGCGGGCTTTCGGTAGCCCTGCAGTTGGCAAGCCAACCACGGACCTCTAGGCCGGTTTACGGCAGCCCCAAGTTTAGCAATCATGTTGGCTCCATTCCAGTCCGCATCCCCTTCCCATCCACAGTGCCCACACTTAAACTGCTTCCCACTGCGATAGGATTGCGTAGGATCGGGATGGATGTGCAAACACCGGTGGCAGGTCTGCGACGTGTAGGCAGGCGGGACCAGTACTACAGACACTCCGGCGATGGCAGCCTTGTAGACCACAAACATCCTAAGCTGGTAGAACGCCCAGTTATTGGTTCTGCGGCGCTCAGCTTTGCTGCGTGGCTGTTGATTGACCCTTTCCCGGATCCCTGTCAGGTCTTCCAGGGCAATAGCGCTGTTTGTGGTCTTTGCCCTAGAGACAATAGCTTTAGAGATGCGATGATTGACCCACGTTTGAAAGCGTCTTTCCTTGCCAGACAGCCGTTGCAGCAGTTGACGGCATCTGCGCCGCGAACTGCGTGTGCCCTTACTGGCTTTGCGTTGGAGTACCGCCCTCAACCG
>NZ_JBSSAB010000040.1:0-22456 GCF_054058195.1 Thermostichus sp. OS-CIW-29 | reverse complement strand
CTCTGGTAGCGGCCAATCGCCAGCTCAAAGCGCTCCCGACCCTCCACCGTGGTCAGCGACACCGTCCAGTCTTTCTCGCGGAACGAAAAGATACGTGCATCGTAGGTAGCGAAGCCACCCTTGAACGTTTTGACGGGGCGGTTTTTCTGTCGGGCAACTTTACGGGCGCCGGCCAGCCGTCTGCAGACCTGCTGAGCCAAGTTACTGGACAAGCCGAACCGGGCGCGGATTTCGCGGTAGCACAGAGACTGGAGCTTAACGGCGTTGACGACTTTCTCTGGCGTGTTTTGGTTGACCCAATTCAAGGCTTGGCCGAAAGCATCCAATGTCTCGTCCAATTTGGCGGCTTGCGACGGGGACACCTTGAGCTTGCAGGATATGCTCAGGACTTGGCTCATAAGTTCATTGTACTTCATCAAAGCGCATTCCTCCCGACACTGACCCTACGGGTACAGTGCGGGGCTCCTGCGATTTCTAGCTGACAGAAGAGCGCTGCCGTGGGATCCCCATGGGAAGTAGCGGAGGTTTGATTGATAAGGAATGCAAAGAAAACGCCAAAAACTGTCACTCGATCTCGGGAAAAAGCTGTGTGGATGGGGATATCCTGAAATAGGCAGCAACAGATTCCAGTGCAAAGTTTAGCTGTGGCTCGCTGGCCGATGGGGTAGTCGTTGGGCCGGGGGTCAGCCCAGAGGGTCAACATGGAAAGGCGGTCTTTTCTGCAAAAACTCCTCCTGGTTGCTGCCGGTCTTGGCCTATCCCCTGGCTGGTTGAGGGGCCGGGCTGAGCGATATGGGCAAGCTTTGGCGGCTGGCTCCCGCAAGCTGGCTGTTCTCATCGGTATTAACCGCTACCTTGGCGAGGGATCCGCGCTACAAGGGTGTTTGACAGATGTGGAGTTGCAGCGGGAGCTACTCCTCTATCGCTTTGGTTTTGACCCGGCAGACATTCTCACCCTTACCGATGGGGCAGCCACGCCGGCTGGGATCCAATCGGCCTTTGCAGAGCACTTGGGGGGTCAAGGGCACACGGCTGAAACAGTGGTGGTGCAGTTTAGCGGCTATGGCCAGTGGCGGCTGGGATCCGCGCCCAACTGTTGGCAGCCGGTGCTGCTGTTGTCTGGCTCTGAGGGAGTGGCAGCAATGGAGCTAGACAGCTTTTTCCGGCTTTTGGAAGGCTTGGGCACTGCCCAGATCACCACCCTTCTGGACTGTGGCTTTACCTATGTCTCGCCGTCGGTGCGAGGCAACTTGCAACTGCGTTCCCGTCCCCCAGCCGCGATCTCGGACTCCAAGGACTCCGTCCCGCTGGCGCGATCGGAGCCGCAGCGGGTTTGGCCGTCTCCGCCCAAGGGCTTGCTGATTTCGGCCACCACCCCGCAAGACTTGGCAGCAGAAGCCGCTTGGCCAGGATTCTATGCCGGGGTACTCACCTATCTGCTGACGCAGTACCTGTGGGAAACCACGCCTGCCACCCGTCTGCTGGTGGCCTTTAACCAGGTGGTCAGCCGGCGGGAGCTGGGCCTCTTCGCCTGCCAACGCCCCACCTTGGAAGGCAAAGACACTGCTCGACACATCCACCCCTATTTTCTCATGCCCACACCGGCAGGGGTCAGCGGGGTAGTTCAAGAAGTGAAGGGAAATCGGGCTCAGGTGTGGTTAGGCGGGATCCCATCGGCGGCCCTGTGTGGTTTGCAGCCGGGTACTCTTTTGGTTCCCATTCCCGCCGATCCTTCCGCCTCTTCGCCGACGCCGCTGCTCATGCGTTCTCGCAGTGGGCTGTTGGCTCAGGTTCAGATGGCCAGTCCGGAAGGGCAGCTTCCCCCTGTGGGCACACCTTTGCGGGAGCAGCTGCGCGGCCTCTCCAGCACGCTCAAGCTTTTGGTTGGCCTAGAGGAGAACCTGGGCCGCATTGAAAAGGTGGATCTGACCAATGCCATTGCCGGCTATAGCTGGATGGAAACGGCCAACCCCCGCGAGCGACAGGTGGACTGTTTGTTGGGCCGCATCACCCCGGAAATGGCCGCTGCTTTTAGGACTCCGTCCCGCTGGCGCGAACGGTCGGATACCCTGCTCAAACCCCTGGAAGTGAACAGCTACAGCCTGTTCTGGCCGGGGCGAGAATTGCTCCTGAATTCCTGTGGCCCAGCAGGAGAGGCTGCAGCAATGGCCGTCCAGCGGTTAGCTCCCCGTCTTGCCCATCTGCTGGCTGCCAAACGTTTGCGCACCACCCTCAATGCGGTTTCCTCTTCCTTGGCGGTGGTGGCGGAGTTGGCCGTCAAAGGTAGAGCTGCCAATCGCGCCAGCGGGACGGAGTCCTTAGCTCCCTCGTTGGCGGCACGCCTTGTCCAGTCCGCAACTTCCGCTCCTGCTGAGGTGGGTATGCAGCGGTTTACGCGAGGGGATCCCTTGCATCTCACCCTTTGCAACAACAGCGAGCAGGATCTCTACGGCTACCTGTTGCTGATCGACCCGACCGGACAACTGCACCTGCTGGCCCCCCTGCCTCAGGACAACTTCACCACACCTCTTCGCTTGGAAGCCAAGAGCAGTTTAACTTTGCCACCCTTGCCGGAGGTCGATGGCGAGCTGCGCTCTGCTGTGAGCTCTGACTTGCTCACCTGTCATGCCCAAGGGCTGACGGAGCTGTTGTTTGTGGCCAGCACCCGCCCCCTGTCCGCCAGCTTGGAAGCCCTCAAGGCTATGGCCCGCAAACTGGGGGTAGCCCGTTCGCCGATGTTGCTCAATGGGCCGCTGGAATGGACGCAAACGCTCCTCGAGGAGTTGACTCAGCGTGCCTCCGATCGCGCCAGCGGGACGGAGTCCTTAGGGGATCCCGACTTGCGTTGGCTGGATCCCGCCCAATCCATCACCCTTTCCCTTACCTATTTGCTGGTTTAGCTCAGCAGCAGGGCAAACAAGCCACAGAGGGCAATACCATCGAAAACCCCGGCCCCGCCAATGCTGAGAATGCCAGAGCAGTTGCGCCGCAGGACTTCTGGCAGATGCAGGAGATCTGCCCCGATCACCGTGCCCAAAACTCCACCAGCAAAGGCCACTGCCGGTGCCTGGTCCCCTGCCCAAAACAGAGCGGCTAAGGCTGCCGTAGCCGGGGCAATCAAGGGGTTCATTTGAATGCCGATCCCCGGCACCACGTGGGAAGCATAGTAGCTGACCAAGGTTACCAGCGCCGTCACCGCCAGGATCAGCACGCTGTCGGCCCGCCCAAATTGATATAGGGCCAAGAGCACCGGGATCAGCCCCCCGCCCACGTTCAAGGCAATCACCGTCTCCTGGGAAAGCTTGGTCAAAGGGATCCCCCAGAACTGCCGCATCCACAAGCTAGCTAGGTCTTCTACCAGCGTCACCTCGCATTTCACCCGATAGAGGGGAATATTGACCGAGCTGCCCACCAGGATGGCCAGCAGCAGTAACAGCGCTCCCTCCCGCGAGAACCCCAGCTTTCCCACCGCCAGCGCCACCACATCCACTGCCAGCCCCAGCCAGAGGAAAGGCAGCAGCAACACCAGCATGAAAAACAACAGCAGCGAGACCGGCAGGTAGAACATGGCAGGGATCCCAACTTTTCTTCAGCCTATCAGGACTCGGTTCAACTTTTCTCAGCTGCGTGCCCCCTGAGAAAGTTAGGTTTGCAACTAAACTTTATTCGTTTCAGGATCTCAAAGGCCAAAAATGAGGTTGCGAATATCCCGATCGCGTTAGCGGGACGGAGTCCTTGAAATATTGCAGCCAGCCCTCCAGTCGCCAGGAGTTTTAGCCATAACGATTTGATAGCGCGGATCTCCATAAAACCGAATTTTGATGTGATTAGATTCTTCAACAGTCTCGAAGCAAAGGTCGCGCAGATACTGTTCAGTATGAATGTTCCACTTGCGGTAGTCTCTGAAGAT
Organism: Thermostichus sp. OS-CIW-29; assembly: GCF_054058195.1. Lineage (NCBI taxonomy): Bacteria > Bacillati > Cyanobacteriota > Cyanophyceae > Thermostichales > Thermostichaceae > Thermostichus > Thermostichus sp. OS-CIW-29. The sequence goes on along the minus strand of NZ_JBSSAB010000040.1, from coordinate 18,546 downwards.
GTAGCCCTACAGGACAGGCCGGCAGAGGTGCTGCAGATCCTGGGCTAGGCATGGCCCGCTACTACGGGAATGGGGGGATGCCTGCTGGCGAGACTCCGCCACACCAGGGATCCCAGCCCAACAGCCACTCTGGTCGCAGGGACGCCGTTCCCCAAGGCGCGGCAAACGAGCCCCAGCAGGACAGACCACAGCAAAACAACCAATACCCACAAGACTAGACCCAACAGCGGGCCCGCCAAGCCTGCTTCCAGATTGGTCAAAAACTGAAGGCCACCATCACCAACATCAAGGGCAACGAAGTTACTTTCCAGATTTGAAGATATCAGAGAAGATAGCAGAATCGGCAAAGTCCAGCTGCTCTGGGCGCAAAGCAAGACAGAGCTCTCGAAAAATTTGAGTTAACCGCCTATCATGCAGACCATCATCATGACTGTGGGCACCTCCTTGCTCACCAACCTTGACAAAGACCTGCAGCCGCAGCGCCCCTGGGTGGGACAAAAAACCATCGGGGATCCGGAGCAAGCGCTGGCCTGGATGAAAAGAACCGATCTGGAGCTGATCAGCGCCGATCGCGCCAGCGGGACGGAGTCCTTAACCAACACCTACTACCGCCTGGATCCCACCCCCGGCGATGCTTTGGTTCTGCTGCACTCCGCAATGGGCTGGAGTGTGCCCGGATTTTGAAGCTCTTCTTTGAAAGAGAACTGGGCCAACAACAGGTTTCTCTGGTGCCCCTTCCCGGCATCGACTACGAGCTAGAGGGATCCTCTCTGGAGCGGATGGCCGAGCTGTTGAAACAGTTGGCAGAGAGCGCCAAGGGGATCGTCACCTTTGCCGCCACCGGTGGGTTCAAAGCCCAAGCCATGATCATGGCTGTGGTGGGCAGCCAATTGGGGATCCCAGTTTGCTACATCCATGAGCAATACAAGTCTTTGGTCTACCTGCCCTACCTACAGCCGGAAGTTCAGCCCCGGATCCCTCGGGCAGGTCTTCCCGATCGCGCCAGCGGGACGGAGTCCTATCGCGCCAGCGGGACGGAGTCCTTTTCAGGCCGACCTCGCTCCGAAGTCATCCAGCTGCAGGTCGACAGCAGCCACCACCGTCCTCGCAGCTGGGTCAAGGTGGAAAAACTCCTGCGAGACATTCCCTGGGTGGATCTGGTCCGCTACGACCCGCACGCTTACTCTGCCCCCAAAAACAGCCTCAAAGCTGCAAACCGCAAAACAGAGGACGGCCGCCACATTCTGTGGATCCACCTCCACGAGAGCCAGGACACCCACCTTGCTGTCAGGGTAGAGACCACCGGTTACACCCCTGAGCACCTGGAGCAGGCCGCCGCTGAGTTGCGGGAGCGCTTGGGTCGTCTGGTGTGAGTTCCCCCCAGGGAAGGAACAGGCCAAGATCCACCCCCGGCCTTTCGCGAGGTGAGCGCGGGGCATTTTGTGGCTTGTCACCTGGTGCCCTAGGTAGCCCTCAAGGGATCCCGGCCACGCCGGTTTGGCGGGCAGCCTGGATTACCGCAGCGGCCACCTGAGGAACCACCCGCCCGTCGAAGACCGAGGGGATGATCCACTGGGGATCCAACTCTTCGGCAGGGATCAAGGCAGCAATGGCCTGAGCGGCAGCCACACACATCTCGGTGTTGATCTGCTTGGCGCGGCAGTCGAGGGCGCCGCGAAACACGCCCGGAAAGGCCAGCACGTTGTTGATTTGGTTGGGGTAGTCGCTGCGGCCCGTGGCCATCACTGCCACCCGATTGCCCACCAGCTCCGGCTGGATCTCGGGCACCGGGTTGGCCAGGGCAAAGACGATGGGATCCGGTGCCATTTTTTCTACCATCTCCACTGTCAGGGCATTGGCCACGCTCACCCCAATAAACACATCCGCTCCCACCAAGGCTTCCGCCAGGGATCCCTTCTCCTCGACGGCAATGGCCGCCTTCTCGGGGGTGAGATCGGAACGGGAGCGGCTAAGGATCCCTTGGCGGTCGCAGACCAGGATGTGGGCTGCCCCGGCCCGCCGCAGCAGTTGCGTCACGGCAATGCCGGCTGCCCCGGCCCCGTTGAGGACAATGCGCACCTCGTCTAGGCTCTTTTTCACCACTTTCAGGGCATTCAGCAGCGCCGCCAGCACCACAATGGCGGTGCCGTGCTGATCGTCGTGAAACACCGGCAGGTTGAGGCGGGCCTTGAGCTGAGACTCAATGGCAAAGCAGCGAGGGGCGCTGATGTCTTCCAGGTTAAAGCCGCCAAATCCCGGCGCCAGGCGCACCACCGTCTCTACAATTTCCCCCACCTCCTGAGTGGCCAGGCACAGAGGAAAGGCATCGATATCGGCAAAGCGCTTGAACAGCGCCGCCTTCCCCTCCATCACCGGCAAAGCTGCCTCCGGGCCGACATTCCCCAAGCCCAGCACCGCACTGCCATCGGTTACAATGCCTACACTGTTGCCCTTGATGGTGTACTCATAGACCGCGGCGGGGTTGGCAGCAATTTCTAGGGAAACCCGCCCCACCCCCGGCGTGTAGGCCATGGCCAGATCGGCGGCGCTCTCCAGGGGGCTTTTGGCCACCACCTGCAGCTTTCCCCCGCGGTGCAGCTCAAAGGTGCGGTCCACCACCCGCTCCACCTTCACATTGGCCAAGGAGGCAACGGCGGTGTAAATTTGCTGAGCATGCTCGCTGCTGACGGCATCTACACAGATTTCTCGCACCGTTTCTGCTGCCGATTGGTGGATGAGATCGATCTGGCTGAGGCTGCCTCCCACTTCCGCAATGGCCTGGGTGACGCGGGCTAGGGCTCCCGGCTGGTTGAGCAGGCGAATGCGCAGGGCAATGCTATAGCTAGAGCTGGGGGTAAGTTTTGTCATAGCTCCCTATGGTAGACGAAAAATCCGCTTCCGACTTGCACACCCTGGCCAACTGGCTGGAGGGCTACTACAGCAACCGCACCCAGGCGATGGCAGAGCCGGTGTGGTTTGTGCCGGTCAGCCTTTGGTACGTGCGCCTTCCCCACCTGTTCTCGGAGGGGATCGGCTTTTTTACCGAGCAATTTAACCAGCACACGCCGGGCCAGTTTTATCGCAGCCGGGTGCTCCAGGTATTGGGGGATCCCTTGCGGATCGAGAACTACAAATTGCGGGATCAAGCAGCTTGGGCAGGTGCCTCTCAGGATCCGCAGCGCTTGGCGCAGCTCTCCTTGGCCGACCTGGAGCATTTGCCCGGTTGTCGCATTTTGGTGGAAAAGCGCCCAGACTGCTACCACGGCGAAATGCTGCCAGGTGGAGAATGTCGTCTGAACCCCGGGGATAGCACCTATATCCACATCGAGTTCGACCTCACCCCCAGCGAATTCATCACCTGGGATCGGGGCTTTGACGCCGCCACTGGCCAACAAACCTGGGGATCCCGCGCCGGACCCTACCGCTACCAAAAAGGGATCCCACCGGCTCCTCTTCAGGTCTGAACCTTCAAAACAGGAAGGGAAACAGATCTCGAAACCCTTTGCGCAGCCTGAGCAAAAAGATCAGCCGCTCCACCTCTGGAGAGACAGATCCGGTTTCGGGCCGAGCTGCCAAGGCTTCCTGGAGTTCTAGAGCTTCGGCGGCGGTGAGGGGCTGATTATCGACCGGAGAGGGAGCCCGCAAATCTGGCTGGGCCCGCAACACCTCTTCCGGGATCTCATCGGCAGGGGGCAGTGCCCAAGCTTCCGGCCAAAGCAGCAGCAGACCCGCGCAGCAGCCCAGTCCTGCACTCCAGAGCCGTTGGCCCATCCGACCGGTTCTCCTAGCGTTGTCCACTGAACTCCACCCCTTGAAGGGATCCCTCCCAACCTTTCCCAACCCCTCGACCTGTTGCTGGGGGAAAGGGGGGGATCCCTTTAGCTGGCCATGGCTTCCGAGCGCTCTTGGATCACCCGATCCACGATGCCGTAAGCCTGAGCTTCCGTGGCCGAGAGGTAAAAGTCTCGCTCCACATCCCGCTCGATTTTCTCCAGCGGTTGGCCGGTGGTTTGCGCCAAGATCTCGTTCATGCGTCGTTTGACTCGCAGAGTTTCGCGGGCGCGAATTTCAATGTCGCTGGCTTGGCCTTGGATCGTGCCCAGAGAAGGCTGGTGCAGCATGATGCGGGAGTGGGGCAGGGCAAACCGCTTGCCCTTGGTGCCAGCAGCCAACAAAAAGGCTCCCATTGAAGCTGCTTGGCCCACGCAAACCGTAACGATATCTGGCTTGATGTGGTTCATGGTGTCGTAGATGGCCATGCCCGCCGTCACAGAGCCACCGGGAGAATTGATGTACATCACAATGTCCTTTTGCGGATCCTGCGAGTTGAGGTAGAGCATCACCCCCACGATGGTATTGGCCAAGCTATCGTCAATGGGCTCGCCGATAAACAAAATCCGCTCTTGGTACAGGCGATCGTCAAGGCTAATCCACTGGCTATAGGGCTCGCCGGGCAAACGGTAGGGAACCCGAGGCACTCCAATCGGCATAAGTTTCTCCTGGCAAAGTATGAAACACAGAACGACGCGCTTGTAAGATATCTTCCGCGCTCAAATCCAGCTGGGGCAAAACCGAGGAAACAATGCGTCCAGATCCAGTTTTGACCTCGCCTTCGTATTCTCCGCCAACCCAGCGCACCGCGGAAACGGACTGCTTGGCTGGATCCACTGGGATCCCACGGGCAGCGTAATCTTTGCGCTTGTCTTGATAATCGTGTTTTTCATTGTCTACTCCGGGGGAAACGACTTCCACCACCAACAGCGGCAGGGGCATGTGCAGGCAAGGATTCCGCAACCGTTTCCCAGCAAGCTCACATAGCGGGATGCAAAGCCATCACCTCTGGATTGCGCAACCGAGCCTTGGCTGCGGGCACTTCGACCTCAACTTGGCCCAAGCTCAGGCGTTGGATGGGCAAAAACTTGAGCAATTCCGCAACCAGAAACAGCTCAATGAGGGTGTTGATGCGCTCCTCGGTTGGCACTTCCCGAATAGACCCGTCTTCAAGTTCAATCCGTCCTCCATAAGGCCAGTCCGTGAGGTGGAGGTACTCCTCCGCCGTTAAAGGCTGTACGGGAACTTGAACCATGGACGGATCCCTCTGCTTTAGTTTTTGGCTGCTGCCAACTTCGGCACGCCTTTGGAACTGGTCAGCACCTGATCGATGAGGCCGTAGGCTTTGGCTTCCTCTGGTGTCATGAAAAATAGCCGCTCCGTGTCCTTCTTGATGCGCTCCATAGGCTGGCCCGTGCTGCGGGACAGTTGCTCCAGCATCATGTTGCGCAAAGTCAGAATCTCGCGGGTGCGAATTTCGATGTCGCTGGCCTGTCCACGGGTGCCCCCATAGGGCTGGTGGAGCACGATCGTGGCATTGGGCAGACTGGCCCGAAATCCTTTGGCTCCTGCTGCCAATAACATGGCCGCCATCCCAATGGCATTGCCGATGCAGATAGTATGCACAGGCGGCTTGATGTAGTTCATGGTGTCCAGAATGGCAAAGGCCGCTGTGTCGTAGTTATAGGTGCCCGTCGAGTTGATGTACATCTTGATCGGCTTTTCCCGATCCTCGTACTGCAGATACAGCAGTTGCTCGATGATCAGCTTGGTGACGTTGGCATTCGACTCCTCTGCAAGGGGCAAGCCCAGGTAGACAATGCGCTCCTGCAGCAGCAGCGAAGCCAAATCTGGGGGTGGGGTACGAACCGGAGCGCCGCCATAGTAGTAGTAGGTCGATTGCACCATGCCAGAGATCTCCTACGCCTGGGTCTGTTCAACTGAAAAACACCAGAAAAACAACACTTGAGGACCACAAGGGATCCGCAGCATCCCAACGGATCCCTTGCAGTCTGAGGACCTCTCAAAGCCAGCTTTACTCCGCCCCTTGAGGCAAGAGAACCCGCTCCGGCTCCGTGACCAGCACCTTGGGCTTGCGCTCCTCATCCACATCGATGAGCACCTCCGATCCCTCCCGGACATGCCCAGTCAGGATCTCTTCCGCCAGGATGTCTTCCAGCAGGCGTTGGATGGCGCGGCGCAGCGGGCGTGCCCCGTAGCTGGGGTTATACCCCTCCTCCACCACCAAGTCTTTGAAGCGGTCGCTGACCGTAAGGCGGATTTTCTTCTCCGTCATGCGGTCAAACACTTCCTTGAGCAGGATGTCGGCAATCTGCTTCACCTCATCCTTGGTCAGTTGCCGGAAGACGATGATCTCGTCCACGCGGTTGAGGAACTCCGGACGGAAGTACTGCTTCAGCTCCTCGTTCACCAGGTTGCGGATGCGGTTGTAGTTGGCATCCTCGTCGTTGGTGTTGAACTCGAAGCCGAGGCTACCGCCGCCCTTCTCGATGACCTTCGAGCCGATGTTAGAGGTCATCACGATCAGGGTGTTCTTGAAGTCCACCGTGCGGCCTTTGGCATCGGTCAGGCGGCCATCCTCCAGGATTTGCAGCAATAGGTTAAACACATCCGGGTGCGCCTTCTCGATCTCATCGAAAAGCACCACCGTGTAGGGGCGACGCCGCACCGCTTCTGTGAGCTGACCCCCCTCGTTGTAGCCCACATAGCCCGGCGGGGATCCGATCAGCTTGCTGACCGTGTGCCGCTCCATGTATTCCGACATGTCGAGGCGGATCATGGCCGACTCGGAGCCGAAGAAGTAGGCTGCCAAAGCCTTGGTCAGCTCGGTTTTGCCCACCCCTGTTGGGCCGGAGAAGATGAAGCTGGCGATGGGGCGGTTGGGATTTTTCAGCCCCACCCGAGCGCGGCGGATGGCCCGGGAGATGGCCCGCACCGCTTCGTCTTGGCCGATGATGCGCTGGTGCAGGGTTTCTTCCATGTTCAGCAGCTTCACTGACTCGCTCTCGGTCAGCTTGGCCACCGGCACCCCCGTCCAGGCGCTGACCACTTGGGCCACGTCCTCTTCGGTTACCTCGGGCATTTCGCTGCGGCTGCTCTCCTCGGCTTTTTTGGCAGCGGCAATGGCGCGGATCTGCTGCTTGATCTCCATCTCCCGATCCCGCAGCTCACCAGCCTTGTCGAAGTTCTGGGCCCGCACCGCAGCGTCTTTCTCCTTGAGCACTCGCCGCAACTCTTGATCCAGCTCCCGGGCCGCCGGGGGCAGTTGAGAGTTGATCAGGCGCACCCGCGAAGCAGCCTCGTCGATCAAATCGATGGCCTTATCCGGCAGGAAGCGGTCGGAGATGTACTGGTCGGCCAGCTTGGCGGCTGCATCCAAGGCCGCATCGGAGATCTTCAGCTTGTGGTGCTGCTCGTAGCGCTCCCGCAAGCCAAACAGGATCTCGATGGTCTCGGAGACCGTCGGCTCGCCCACCATGATGGGCTGGAAGCGGCGCTCCAGAGCAGCATCCCGCTCGATGTGCTTGCGGTACTCATCCAGGGTGGTGGCGCCGATGCACTGCAGCTCGCCGCGGGCCAAAGCAGGCTTGAGGATGTTGGCGGCATCAATCGCCCCTTCCGCAGCCCCGGCCCCGATCAGGGTATGTACCTCGTCGATGACCAGGATGATGTTGCCGGCATTGCGGATCTCATCCATGATTTTCTTGAGGCGCTCTTCAAACTCGCCGCGGTACTTGGTGCCGGCCACCAGCAAACCAATATCCAGGCTGATCACCCGCTTGTCGGCCAAAATATCCGGCACATCCCCCTGCACAATGCGCTGGGCCAAGCCTTCGGCAATGGCAGTTTTGCCCACCCCCGGCTCGCCAATGAGGACGGGGTTGTTCTTGGTGCGGCGGCCCAAGATCTGGATCACCCGCTCGATCTCCCGCGTCCGACCGACCACCGGATCCAGCTTGCCCTCCTGGGCCAGTTGGGTGAGGTTGGAGCCGAATTCGTCCAGGGTGGGCGTTTTGGTGCGGCTGGAGGATCCCCCCCCTGCCGTCACTTCGGCAGTCTCGCCCAACATGCGGATCACCTGGGTGCGCACCTTGGACAGATCCACCCCCAGGTTTTCCAAGACGCGGGCCGCTACTCCCTCCCCTTCTCGGATCAGGCCCAGGAGCAGGTGCTCAGTGCCAATGTAGTTGTGGCCGAGCTGGCGGGCCTCTTCTAGGGAGAGTTCCAGCACTCGCTTGGCGCGGGGAGTGAAAGGGATCTCGACGGCCACAAAACCGGATCCCCGACCGATAATTTTCTCGACTTCAATGCGGGCGTCCTTCAAGTTCACTCCCATGGACTTGAGAACTTTGGCGGCGACCCCAGTGCCCTCGCCGATTAACCCCAACAAAATTTGCTCGGTGCCAACGAAATTGTGACCTAACCGTCTGGCTTCTTCTTGGGCCAGCATGATCACCTTGATGGCTTTTTCTGTAAAGCGTTCAAACATGATCCTCGGGCTCCCTACGCCTGCATCAAGGCGGACTTGATAGGGGTAATCCTAGCACAAGTTCTGGCGAAACCAAGGGACGGTAAATACCCCAGACGGAAGCTGTCTGGGGCCAAAACGCGCCTGGAGAGATTTGAACTCCCGACACCGTGGTCCGTAGCCACGTGCTCTAGTCCACTGAGCTACAGGCGCAAAAGGGGCGGGCCAACCACGGTTGACTGTCTGTCCATACTATCTGTCCATAGTTACTCAGATACTATCCAGTACTATCCAGAGACAGAGATAGACATCTATCAATGTGGCTTAGGCATTCTAGCACAAGAGCGTTCTTTGGAAAGTCCAGCGGGGGTGTAGATATCCGCCAGCGTTAACATTGCCCTTGCCAAGGTTGCCGGACTTCTCCCCCCACTTCGAGGCCGGCTTGGGGGCTGGTGGTCTTGATCACCGGCGTCCAGACTTGGCCGTTGCGCTGCCAAAGCTGCAGGTGCAGATGTCCTGCCAGGGTATCCCGACAGTTGCGCTGCATCCCTTCTGGGCCAGGAGTGAATACAGTTTGGCCAGGCCGCCGCGTGTGCCCTTCCAGCCGAATACACCAGAGGGCGCTCTCTCCCCGGATTCGCCAAGATCCCCAGGGATCCACTTGCCAGGTCAGCCGAGCGGATCCGGGTCGCCATTCCAAAAAGGGCTGGGATCCCCATCCATGCAGGCTGATCAGGGCCACTTCTTCGGGGCGGGTGAGCACCTGCCGCTCAGCTCCGGCACAGGTGAGGCTAAGGCCGGGATGTTGGGGAAAGGCGTTGCACTGGATCCAAAACCAGCGGCGAGGAAAGCTTTGGCCCCAATTTTTTTCGGCGTAGGCGGGAGCCTGCTGAAATGCATAGCGCCTGCCTCTCCACTCCACCCAGCCGGTGGCCAAGCCATGGCTCATGAGGATCTGCCAGCCCGGCTCAAAGATGGGCAGATAAGACCAGGCTCCCATGGTGGCTCGGGGTGGGATCCCATAGGCAAAACGAGGCTGAATGCGGTAAAGCCAGCGAATGGGCTCAGAGCCCAAGGGATCCGGCAAAATCCCCTGATTGAGGTGGGCGGTGTATTGGTAGCCACTGGCGGTGCGCTGGAAGAAGGTGAAGGGATCCTGAAGGCCGCGACAGCCGGGGCCTGGGATCCCTGAGTGCCCCAAGGCCAGATGGGTTGAGCTGGCCCAAAAGCGGCGGGGATTGGGGAAGGTGCGCCAATGCAGCTCCTCCTCTGGCCCCAACACCTGAGCCATGCCCCCGCGCTTGGGATCGATGGCGTACATGAAGGCAAAGCTAATGGGCGGATCCCCGGGCAAGGTGACGCGGCTATACCAACCCTCAAAAAACCGCTCTGTGCAGCCATCCCAGTGATAGCCGGCATGGGGCAGGGATCCCCAATCTGTTGAGTTGTTTTGCCCAGAGCAAGCCGCCGTTGGAGGAAACGCCATTGAGACCTAAGCCATCGCAACAATGATAAACGAAAGTCTATGCTTACCAAAATAATAATTGTATTGTTTCTATATTTATTTGCCCTTAGGATATCAACCAAGCTGAGATTTAAGGATTTCTTGAGATTTCACGAAGGAAATCCGTGGGTCAGGCAACTTGAACCGGAAAGCTTCCATCTTGCCTTCACATATCCTTTCGATGAGGTGAGCATGACGTCACGTCGTAACTTTTTGCTGTCTGCGGGTGCGGCCACCGTGGGTGGACTCGTGAGTGGCAGCTTAGCACGGGCCAGCACAGGCTACTGGGTTGCCCAGGCCAGCGGCCCAGAAACCCCCAATCTCAGGTTAGGCTTTATACCGATTGTGGAGTCTGCCCCCCTGATCATCGCCAAGGAGAAGGGCTTTTTCGACAAGCACGGCATGACCGGTGTAGAGGTGTTGAAGCAGGCCAGTTGGCCGGCAGCCCGTGACAACGTGGTCATCGGCTCAGCGGGTGGGGGAATCGACGGTGGCCAGTGGCAGATGCCGATGCCTCACATGATCCACATTGGCGCCATCACCAACAATCAGCCGGTGCGCATGGCAGTTCTGTGTCAGCTGATCACCCAAGGCAACGGGATTGCCATTGCCGGAATGCATGCTGGCAAGGGTTTGGGGCTGGATATCTCGGGAGCCGCGGATTACATCAAAAATTTCAGCGCCAGCAACGGGCGCAAGTTCAAAGCTGCCTATACCTTCCCCAACGCCAATCAAGATTTTTGGATCCGCTACTGGCTTGCCGCCGGGGGGGTGGATCCGGATCAAGACATTGACCTGTTGGCGGTTCCCTCTGCCGAAACGGTGCAGGGAATGCGCAATGGCACCATGGATGCTTTTAGCACGGGGGATCCCTGGCCCTACCGGATTGTGGCCGATGGGATCGGGTTTATGGCGGCCCTTACCCAACAGATTTGGCCCTTTCACCCCGAAGAATACTTGGCCATTCGCGCCGATTGGGTAGAGCAAAACCCCAGGGCCACACAAGCCACTTTGATGGCGGTGATGGAAGCGCAGCAATGGTGCGACGATCCGGCCAACCGAGAAGAACTGACACGCATTCTCTCAGGGCGTGCCTACCTGAATGTGCCGGTTGAAGTTCTCACCCCTCCCTTTCAAGGCAAATACGAATTGGGAGACGGCAAGCCAGCTGTTCAAGATTTCAATGCCGGGCCCTTGTACTGGGAAGATGGCCGGGGCAGCGTCTCTTACCCCTACAAGAGCCATGACCTTTGGTTCCTGACGGAATCCCTGCGTTGGGGCTTCCACGCTCGCTTCCTTCCCGATCTGGATACTGCCCGTCGTCTGGTGGATGAAGTGAACCGTGAAGATCTCTGGCGTGAGGCCGCCCAGGCACTGGGGGTGAAGAACATCCCCAACAACACCTCGCGGGGAACAGAGCGTTTCTTTGACGGTGTGGTGTTTGACCCACAGGATCCGCAGGCTTACCTGAACAGCCTGAAAATCAAAAGGGTCTAGCTGAATAGCTTGATTGGGCCAAGTTCCTCACCTTCTTTCGCAGGAAGTCCATGGCTTACCGTTTCCTTGTTCGAATCTCTCGCGCGACAGGGATCCTGCCTACCTGTGGGATCCCACGAGGTCGAAAAAAGCGGTGCCGAGCTTTCTGCCCAAACGATGGAAAGTTGATGGATGCTATGAGCCTCGCACTTTTTGAATAACTTTAAATGCCATGTTGAGGATCGGCTATGTTGGCTCTACTTCACGTTCCGCGCGAACTCTTCAGGGATCCTCCTTTTGAGAGGCCGGCCCAGCCCCGCTGGGACAAGCTCATCCTTTCAATAGCCGTAGGAATCCTGGGTTTTCTGATTGTCGTGAGAGTTTTGTTGAGTTTGCAATCCCTGTGTTTGCCCATCCAACGAAAAGGCAAGGCCAATCCCAGTTCATGCTCTGTTTCCAACACGTTGTAGAACCCTGCGGCTGGAATGTTCTGAGAGCGCGACAACAGAGAACCTTGTAAAACCCTATCCTCCTCTAGGAGCTATGACGACAACACTTTCTTCTCCGGCAAAATCTGCAACGGCGAAGCTCGATTTGGCGAAGTACCGAGATCAGATTCTCCCCCCTGTGGTGGGTATTGTCGGATTCCTGCTCATCTGGCAGCTCTTGGCCAGTGCCAACCTTATTCGGCTGCCGGGGCCCTGGGATGTGTGGATGGATGAGCGCAGCCGGTACCTGATCCTGCATCCTTTGTACCGCAACAGCGACCTCGACCAAGGGCTGCTGCGCCAAACCTTGGCCAGCCTACAAAGGGTGGCCATCGGCTATTGCAGTGCCGCTTTGGTGGGCATCACGTTGGGCATTTTGGTGGGAAGCAGTGTGTGGATCAACCGAGCTTTGGATCCCATTTTCCAATTTTTGCGCATGGTAGCTCCCTTGGCTTGGGTGCCCATATCTTTGGCTGCTTTGCAACGCAATGAGCCGGCTGCCCTGTTCGTTATTTTTATTACCTCAATTTGGCCCATTCTCATCAACACGGCTGTGGGGGTGAGACAGATCCCGGAAGACTACATCAACGTCTCCAAAGTGCTCAAGCTCTCCAAAGTGGACTTCTTTTTTAAGGTGTTGCTGCCCTCAGCCCTGCCCTACATGTTCACAGGTCTGCGCATCGGCATCGGCCTGTCTTGGCTGGCCATTATTGCCGCAGAGATTGTGATGTCGGGTGTGCCGGGGATCGGCTTTTTCATCTGGGATGCCTACCAGCAGAACTACGTTACGGAGATCATCGTTGCCGTCATCTACATCGGAGCGGTGGGATTGCTTTTGGATCGCCTGATGTCTGTTTTGCAAAACAAGATAGCCAACCAATGATGTGTTGGATGTGTTGTCAGTATGTGGTTGGTTTGAGGCTAGACGGGTGATAGGTTGGGAGGTTTTCTGTGTCTGTATTGGTCAGTGTGGAGCAGGTGGAAAAATCTTTTGCTCTGCCCGGAGGGCAGGAATACCTTGCTCTGAAAGGGATCGATCTGCAAATCCATCGAGGGGAGTTTGTCTCCTTAATCGGCCACTCCGGCTGTGGCAAATCCACCCTATTGAACATGGTGGCGGGGCTGTCTTTGCCTACGGGGGGGATCGTGGCTTTGGATGGGCATACCATCACCGCTCCCGGCCCCGATCGCATGGTGGTGTTTCAGCATTACTCGCTTTTGCCTTGGCTAACGGTTCGGCAAAACATTGCGCTGGCGGTGAATGCCGTTCTTAAAAACCATTCTCCGGCGGAGCGTCAGCAGATCGTAGAAGAGCACATTGATCTGGTGGGTTTGCGCCATGCCGCAGATAAGCCCCCAGCCCAATTGTCCGGGGGGATGAAGCAGCGGGTGGCCATTGCCCGTGCCCTGGCTTTGCGGCCCAAAGTGTTGCTGCTGGATGAGCCATTTGGCGCTTTGGATGCGCTCACGCGCGGGAACTTGCAAGAGCAGTTGATGCGCATCTGCGAAGAACATCAGATGACCACCCTCATGGTCACCCACGATGTGGACGAAGCGGTTCTTCTGTCAGATCGTGTGGTCATGCTCACCAATGGGCCGGGATCCCGAATTGGGAACATTTTAACCATTGACATTCCTCGGCCCCGCCGTCGGCTGGAGGTGGTCAACCATCCCAGCTACTACAGCTACCGCAGCGAGATCATCTACTTTTTGAACCAACAAAAACGGATTAAGCAATGGCGTGCTCGCCGAAGCACTGTGGTGGCCAGGCATGGCTTGGAAAAGATCAACTTGGAGATCGGCTTTGTGCCCCTCACTGCCTGCGCTCCGTTGGCTGTGGCCAAAGAAAAAGGGTTCTTTGCCAAACACGGCTTGGAAGAAGTGAATTTGGTGCGGGAAACCAGTTGGCGAGGGATCCAAGACGGCATCCAGGGAGGTTACTTGGATGCGGCCCAAATGCCCGCCGGCATGCCGGTGTGGATGTCTCTGGGCGGCGGGGACAACCCACCCCAGCCGGTGGTGACTGCCCTCACCTTGACCCGCAACGGCAATGCCATTACCCTGCACAGGCGCTTCTACGAGCAAGGGATCCACACGCTGAGCCAGTTGAAGGCTTACATCCTGGATAGCCCCAGCCGTCGGCTGACCTTTGGGGTGGTGCATCCCAGCTCCATGCACAACTTGCTGCTGCGCTATTGGCTGGCAGCCGGCGGGATCCACCCGGATCACGATGTAGTGCTGAAAACCCTGCCACCGGCCCAGATGGTGGCCAACCTAACAGCCGGCAACATCGACGGCTACTGCGTGGGAGAGCCTTGGAATCTGCGGGCCGCCCTGGAGGGCAGCGGCTTTACGGTGGCTACGGATCTGGAGATTTGGCTGGGCCATCCCGGCAAGGTGTTGGGGGTGCGTGAAGATTGGGCCAGGGCCTATCCCAACACCCACATTGCCTTGGTGAAAGCGCTGCTGGAAGCCTGCCGCTACTGTGAAGACCCGGCCTATCACGACGAGATTCGCGAGCTGCTCAGCCGCCGCGCCTACCTGAGCACCGACCCATCCTACATTCATCTGGGGGATCCCCAGCGTCTGATCTGTGACTTGGACAGGCCGATGCGGGAATATGCCCACCACCGCTTCTTTCTGGGAGCCGGCAACCGTCCCAGCCGCACCGAGCATCTGTGGATGATGACCCAAATGGCCCGCTGGGGGGATCTGCCCTTCCCTCGCAACTGGGTGGAGATCGTGGAGCGGGTATGTCAGGTGGGGGTATTCAGTACGGCAGCCCGCGAGCTGGGGCTGGATGTGTCTTACCAGCGGCAGCCCATTCAGTTGTTCGACGGGATCCCCTTTAATGGTGAGGATCCCCTGGCCTACCTCAACAGTTTGGCGATTAAGCACGATATTTATGTAGCCGAGGTTGCCTTAGATCGTCGTCCTGTGTTGCTCTAGATACCCACTTGGGCGCCCTTGCAAAAGCACATTCCCCGTTGTGAGAAAATCATGAGTTGGAGCACCCTACGATGACTGCCCTCTTGACAACCTCTACCCCAGCGAACGTAGCCGCAGAACCCTACCTAAGCCTTGAGAATGTCAGCAAGACCTACTCAACTCCCAAGGGGGATTATCCCGTCTTGCGAGATATCAACCTCAGTGTGAACGAGGGAGAGTTTGTCTGCTTGGTTGGGCATTCCGGCTGTGGCAAAACCACCCTGCTGAATATGGTTTCCGGATTTGCCCAGCCCACCAGTGGCTCGGTGAAGCTGAAAGGGCAGCCGATTACAGCTCCTGGCCCGGAGCGCATGGTAGTGTTTCAAGGGTATGCCCTGTTGCCTTGGCTCACGGTTTATGAAAATGTTTATTTGGCCGTTCGGTCGGTATTTCCCCAAAAGAGCCAGTCGGAAAAGCATCGAATTGTGGAAGAACATTTGGATTTGGTGGGGCTGGGGGAAGCCGCTCAGAAATATCCCTCGCAAATTTCGGGAGGGATGAAACAGCGGGTAGCCATTGCTCGTGCGTTGGCCATCCGTCCAGAAGTGCTGATTTTGGATGAACCCTTCGGGGCCTTGGATGCCATTACCAAAGAGGAGCTGCAAGAGGAGCTGTTGCGCATTTGGGATGAACATCGCTGCACGGTTTTGATGATTACCCACGACATTGATGAGGCGCTGTTTTTGGCCGACCGCCTGGTGCTGATCGCGCCAGCGGGACGGAGTCCTTTCGCGCCAGCGGGACGGAGTCCTTTGACCAATGGCCCTGCAGCCACCATCGGGCAGATCGTGACCATCCCCTTCCCGCGCCCTCGGGATCGCGAGCGGATTCTTGAAGATCCGCAGTACTACCGCCTGCGCAACTCGGTTCTCAGCTATCTCTACGGCCATGAAGCCAACCCAGAGGCGGCTTACCGGTAAATCCAACCTGGAGCAGTTGACGGAGCGAGAGGGCGACAAGGCAACCCAAAACCCAAAAACCACACACCTTGGCCATCAGGTGCAGCCCCTGGTCAGGCGATCCGCAAACCTCTCTTGGAACTCGCACACAACGCCGTGCAACCGCTCGTCCAAAACGGCCAGCGTCCGGGATGCGATATATGCTGACCCGCCCCTCCAATTCTGAACCTGCAGCTCTAGTGAATGAGGCGGCGCACCGCCCGCAGCAGCTCCGCGGGGGGAGGAGAGTTGGGATCCCAGCGAATTTCCAACTCAGGTGAGTCTTTGAGCACTTGAGGAGGGCCGGGCGAGGTGTGCAGGATGGCCACACAGCGCAAATTGCCCCGGTCTCGACAAAACTCGTGCCAGAGAGGGATAGCCTCGGGATCCCGGCTGACCACCAGGTAGTGGGAGCAGGCTTCCAGGATCGGCTGCTTTTGCGGATCCACCTTGCCGCCCACATCCACAATCACCAAACTCTTTTGCCGGCGCAAAGCCAGAATGGCCTGGGCATGGAAGCTGAAAAATTCGGGGGTAAAAGAGCCCCGGTACTGGTGCTTGAGGATCTTCGCCTCTTCTGGTGGCAAGTCTAAAGTCCAATTGCCTTCCCCATCCCAATGGGCCCGTTGCAGATAAATATCGGGATGCTCCGGCAGCAGAGCTTCGAAGAGGGCGCGGGCAAGACGGCTTTTGCCACTGTCGGGGGGGCCCACCACCATCACCGCCGCTGCCAATTCTGTTCGCGTCAGCGGGCCGTAGGCCTTGCCCGGCCTTCCCTGCACCCAGGGGATGACCTGGCCCACCCGCACTTCGGGGGTATGGCTGGAGACCACCACCGCGCCCAAGCGTGGGTCATAACAGGCCACCCAACGGGTGAAGTGGCACTCATGCACCAGCCAGCCATACAGCCAAATGGGGGCCCGCCCCGTCAGAACCACCCCCAGCTGGGCATTGATCCCGGCAGGCAGCTGAAGCTGAGCCAAATCCTCTGGAAAAACCAGGCGATCCGGTCGGGTCAGCTCAATTTCGATGACCTGAAAAGACAGTTCCGAAGAATGGGATCTTCGAGGGTCCAAGGACTCCGTCCCGCTGGCGCGAAAGGACTCCGTCCCGCTGGCGCGAGCGGCCAGACAGCCGGAAAGCAAATGCAGTGCCACAGCAGCCATGGGCAGATTTGACGAGACAGGTTGACTTCAGTATGGAAGAGATTGGAAGTGGAAGGTTCCAACTCATGTCAGAGTGGTCAGGCTCTCACTTGCGCCTTGCTCCAAGAAAACCCCTGGCCTGGAGTGCCATCAACTGGTTGACCTAAGAACCGAGGGAACTGTCGGATGAGCGGATTTGAGCTGCCTTTGACGGTGGAAGTGTTGCGTTGGTTAGCGGGCGGTCAGTTGGCCGAGCGCCTGGAGCGGGCCGTGCGCCTGTGGGTACTGCTCCACTGCCTCTATGGCGAAAACCGCTGGCCAGACCTGCCGGAAACCTTTGGCTACACCCACATCCGGGATCGCTTGCTCTCACCACGGCACCCCAAGCAGGATCTGGCACAAGGGATCCCTTCACCCTGTCCTGATGTTGACTGCATTTGCTGGAAACCCTTGAGGTTTTGGCTGAAGGATCCCAACCTATTGGCCGCCTTAAAAGTAGAAGTTCCGGATCTGGAAGCGCTGCTATCTGCCCGACCCTTTCACAAGACCCACCGCACCCTGCGCAAAGAGCTGGACTACCTGGCCGCCCAGGGTTGGCTGCAGCAAATTCAGGCCAACCCCAAGCGAAGAGACAACTTCCGCTGCTGCGCCCCAGGGGCTCATCCCCAGTTGCCGGCACCTTCATCCACTTGGACTCTATCGGGCAAGCAGCTTGAGCAGATTTATCACATCCTCAGCGATGTGGCCTTTGTGCATCCAGATGTCCAGGTTTTGCTGGATGAAATCTGGGCCAACCAAAGGACTCCGTCCCGCTGGCGCGATCAGCACTCGCAGCGGCGGCTGTTTGTGTGGTTTGAGTACATCCTCTCGGACGAACAGCAAGAACGGGTGGATGAATATCAAAGCCAGCTAGAAGCCCTTTGGGCCAACCCAGAAGCAGGGGTGATCGGTTTTGACTACGCCACCCGCCAACATGGGATCCGACACGTTCTCACTTACCCAGTCTGTTTGTTCTATGCCCGCCGCGCCAAGTATTTGGCAGCCTTTGGCCAGCTTCCCACCCCCGAAGGATCCCTGGGCTGGCACAATTTCCGCTTAGATCGGATCCAGTCTGAGCGCCTGGCGGTGATTCCCTGGGACGCTCCTTCCATTCCGCCAGAGCTGGCAATCCGCAAACGGCAAAAGAAGCTGCCCAGCCCAGAGGAAGTCCAAGCAGCATGGGAAGAAGCCTGGGGATCCGATTTTTACTTGCCCAAGGCATTGTTGATCCTTCGATTTTCCCCGGAGTTTGCCCGTCGCTATGTGGAAAGCACAGTGCGACATCCCACCTTCCAGCCCATTGCCTACGAGCGGATCCCGGCTTTGGTGCAGCAGGCAGTGGCGGATGCGCGGGAGCGCGAACAGATTTTGAACATTGTCCGGCAAAGACCAACCAGCGACCGGTACTTCCGCGCCTGGGTACGGGTGGGAGATACCAATTTCACCATGCGCCTGCGGGATTGGCGGCCCAACGGCGAGGTCATCGCTCCCCTGGCCTACCGGGAACAGATGGCTCGGGAAGCCCAGGCAGAGCTGCAGTTTTATCGCCCCGACGTAAACTACCCGGCTCCGACCGCTAAGCGGTACGGAGCGGGCTTTCAGTAGCCCTGAGCCTGTTCTGCTCTACCAGAGAACAAAACAAGCCCGG
>NZ_JBSSAB010000039.1:0-25314 GCF_054058195.1 Thermostichus sp. OS-CIW-29 | reverse complement strand
TATGGGGTATTAGCAGCCGTTTCCAGCTGTTATCCCCCGCCTGAGGGTAGATTCCTACGTGTTACTCACCCGTCCGCCACTAACACCCGAAGGTGCCCGTGCGACTTGCATGTGTTAAGCATACCGCCAGCGTTCATCCTGAGCCAGGATCAAACTCTCCGTGTCAATTCAAGAGCTTGTCTCTGGAAAAATGGAAACTTGACAGGGTTGAATATGCAGCCACCAGCCGACTCAGGGAGCCTGCTGTGCTGCTTGGCGATGGTTGACTGAACGAGTTACTTGTCAAGGTTCTGGGGCGCCGGGGCTGGGTGGCCTTGTGGCGCTTTACTACCCTATCCCCACCCCCACCACCCCGTCAAGATATCCAACCCAAAATTTTTGGCAAGTTTTTGGCGAGAATAGCAGGGAAAAGAAGAAATAAAACTGTTTGAATATTGACATTCTGACTGCAGAGTTAATAAGATGGTTGCGAGGGTCAGGTTTCGGAGAAACTGTGATGCTGACTTTGCGCAAGCGGGAAGAGAGGGGTCATGTCAAGCTCAGTTGGCTTGATACTTACCACTCATTTTCTTTTGGAGAGTACTACGACCCTCGCTACATGGGCTTCCGGGCTTTGCGGGTGATTAACGATGACCGAATCAGCCCGAGTGCTGGCTTTCCGACCCATGGGCACCGGGACATGGAGATCGTTACCTATGTTTTGGAAGGGATCCTTGAGCATAAAGACAGCTTGGGCACGGGATCTGTGATTCGTCCTGGTGAAATTCAACGGATGACGGCAGGCACAGGGATCTGGCACAGCGAGTACAACCACTCGGCAGATGAGGAGGTTCATCTGCTGCAAATTTGGATTTTGCCGGAGCAGGAAAACCTGGAGCCCAGCTATGAACAAAAAGCGACGGGTTTGACAGAGCATCCCAATGAGTTTTGTTTAGTTGCCTCTCGAGATGGGCGCCAGGGATCCGTGATTGTGCATCAGGATGTGAATCTCTATGCGGGGTTGATTGAGCCGGGACGCACCATTCACCGACACTTGGATGAGAAGCGCTACGGATGGCTGCAGATAGCTCGGGGCGATGTGACCCTGGATGGCTTGTTTTTGCGAGAAGGAGATGGCGTGGCTATTGCTAGGGAAAGCGAGCTCAACCTTTTCAGTGAAGAAGGGGCTGAGGTGCTGCTGTTTGATTTGGCCTGAGGATGACTTTTGGCTGAATTCTGGCTGTTTGCCTTGAGCTTATAGTCGTTTTAGGCTGGGGTGAAGCGACTGAACTGCTGAGAAGAGCCTTCTGGCTCCGTACATTCAACGTTTTAGGCGCGGGTGCAGTGTCCTAGTTGGAATCGAAATGACCATAAGTCTTTTGGGATCTCAACTTTTTCTTCTGCTTTCAAGTACTTTCAGGAGGAGAAGTGGATCCCTTCTTCGAGGTTTTGCTGAGTGAATTGAGAAAGAACTTGCTGCCAAAGGTGGCCAGTCTGGGATCCCTTTCCTTTGGCGTACAGGAGGCGGGCTCCTTCCTGCTGGGGATGGGGCTGTAGGCGCAGCCAGAGGTAGGTCGCAGGCAGATGGCGGAGGTACTGGGGCCACTCAATAGCGGTGATCCCACCTTGGCTCCAAAGTTCTTCTAGCCCTAGGTCTTCTAGGAGTGTGGATTCTTTCCCACCGGCGCGAGCGGCAGAAGAGGTCTCTAGGCGGTAGAGATCGCAATGGAAAAGAGGCATCCGTCCGGTGTGGTATTCCTGCACCAGCACGAAGGTGGGGCTGTCGATGGGTTCAGGGATCCCCAAGCCCTGCCCTAGTCCCTGCACAAAGGTGGTTTTGCCGCTGCCCAGATTACCTTCGAGAAGAATGACCAAGCCGGAAGTGGAGCCGAGGCTGCGGCTGGGAGGGGGAGATTTTTGTTGACCTGAAGGGGCGAGGAAGCCAAGGGCGGCTTGAGCTACGAGGGCCCCTAGTGATTGGGTAGCAGCGGCGGATGGCAGCAGCAGAGGGGAGGCTTGCTGCCAGAGCTCTTCATTCTGTTCGCTGGCCATGGCTTACAACTCCTTTGGGGCGGGGATCCCAGGCGAGGAAGTTGCCTCGTTTGGGTGAACAGAAACGCGTTTGGGAGCTGTCAAGATTGCGGCCAGGCCTGCTCCAATGAGCAACAGGCTCACCCCCTGCGCCACCCGCAGGGATCCCAGCATGAGGCTATCGGTGCGCAGGCCTTCGATCCAGAAGCGCCCCAGGCTGTACCCCACCAGGTAGAGGCCCAAGAGGGTGCCGGGGGGAAGCTGGCGCCGGTAGCTTAAAAAGAGCAGGAGCCCGAAGAGACCAAAGTTCCAGAGGGATTCGTACAAAAAAGTGGGATGGACGCGCGATCCATCAGGCAGCTGCAGTTGTACCCACAGAGGGCTATCCGGAGGCAACACCTTTCCGTAGGCTTCGTTGTTGAAGAAGTTGCCCCAACGTCCGATCCCCTGACCAAGGCTGAGGGAGGGAACAAGGCAATCGGCTAGCAACCAAAAACTCAGCCGGTGCCGCCGGGCGAACAGGTAAAGCGCCGCACTGCCGCCGATCAAGGCACCGTGAATGGCAATGCCCCCCTGCCAGAGGGCCAAGACCTGCCACCAAGGGCCATCTCGATAGCGTTCCCACTCAAAGGCCACATAGTACAGGCGAGCAAGGGGCAGGGATCCAACCACCAACCACACCAGCAGATCAGGCATGGAACTGGGGGGAAGGCCACGCCGAGCTGCCAGATGGCGAGCCAGGAGCAAGCCCAACACCATTGCCAGGCCGATCAATAAGCCATACCAGCGCAGGCTGAGCGGCCCCCAACTAAACACAACCGGGCCGGGGGATTGTAAGACCAAAGTCATGACCGTGGGGACATTCCTGAGCAGATCCCTTTAGCCCACTCTACCCGCTCTGCAAGGCTATGCAGAAGACCTGCCCTCACCCCCAGCCCCTCTCCCAGAGGAAGAGGGGAGTTAGGAACCGAGGCAAGGTACGAGCTGACTGCAGTTGGAGGGAGAGGGATCCGCTCAGAGCAAGGCGACAATGTTAGAATGCAGGCTCGATTTTCCACCACGACTCCTGGGGGGGATGCGGGTTATGGCCCGGAAAGCCGCTGCTGTGAACACTGCTGATGACTCGGACAAATTGAAGTCAGAAAAACGCAAAGCCCTGGAGCAGGTGTTAAGCCAGATCGAGCGGAATTTCGGCAAAGGGGCAATCATGCGCCTGGGAGATGCCACCCAGATGCGGGTGGAGACCATACCCAGTGGGGCCATCACCCTCGACTTGGCCTTGGGCGGAGGTTACCCAAAAGGGCGGATTATCGAAGTCTTTGGGCCGGAATCTTCTGGGAAAACTTCAATTGCCCTACATGCCATCGCCGAAGTGCAAAAACAAGGGGGAACGGCAGCTTTTGTGGATGCGGAACATGCGCTGGATCCCACTTACGCAGCAGCTTTGGGGGTTGATATTCAAAACCTGTTGATCTCCCAGCCGGACACGGGGGAGGCCGCCCTGGAGATCGTCGATCAGTTGGTGCGCTCTGCGGCTGTGGATATTGTGGTGGTGGATTCGGTGGCAGCGTTGGTGCCCCGTGCCGAGATCGAGGGGGATATGGGAGACGCCCATGTGGGATTGCAGGCCCGCCTGATGAGCCAAGCGCTGCGCAAGATTGCCGGAAATGTCAGCAAAACCGGATCCATCGTTCTTTTCTTAAACCAATTGCGCTCCAAAATTGGCGGCATAGGCTATGGCCCCCAGGAGACCACCACCGGCGGCAATGCCCTTAAGTTTTATGCGTCGGTGCGGCTGGATATTCGCCGCGTTCAAACCCTGAAAAAAGGTGCGGAAGAATACGGGATCCGAGCGCGGGTCAAGGTGGTGAAAAACAAAGTTGCCCCCCCTTTCCGGCGGGCAGAATTTGACATCATTTTCGGCCAAGGGATCTCCAACATCGGCTGCATCATCGATCTGGCAGATGAGATGGGCATTCTCAAGCGGCGCGGCTCTTGGTACAGCTACAAGGAGGAAAATGTTGCCCAAGGAAGGGACAATCTGGTTGTCTACTTGAAGGAAAACCCAGAGCTCCTAGCGGAGGTGGAAGCGGCTGTGCGGGAGAAACTTTCTGCGGGGGTGACGGTTTCCGCCAGCCGGCCGGCAGCGATGGAGGAGGGAGAGCAGGAAGAGAATGAGGATGCGGTCTTTGTAGAGGAAGAGTTTTGAGGGAGCAGCTAGCTGTTCAGGGAGCGCTTCCTGAGCGAGATCGCCGCTGGCGCAGGGCCTCGTAGAGCAACAACCCCCCCGTCATAGCGACGTTCAGAGATTCGACACCCTCGGCCATCGGGATCCGCACCTGGGCATCGGCCTGTTGGATAGTCGCTTCCCTCAGGCCAGCCCCTTCGTTGCCCAGGAGAAAAAGGGTAGGGCGGGTGAGATCTTGATCCCAGTAGCAGTTTGCTGTGGGGGAGAGGGTAGCAGCCAAGACTTGGATCCCGTGGCAACGGCAGCTCTGGATCCAGGCGGCTAGGTCGGGCACGACTTGGGGCGGACGGCGAAACCACTGGCCGGCAGAGGCCCGCAAGACTTTGGGGTTTTCGGGATCGACGCTGTCTGCGCTTAGCCAAAGGCCGTCGGCTCCTGCGGCGGCCACGACTCGGATTAGGGATCCCAAATTGCCTGGATCTTGCAGCGTTTCCACCACAAGGCCCAAACGTAACTTGGACAGGGGGGGAGAGGAAATCTGCCGACTGACGGCCACGGCCACGGCTCCTTCGGGAGACTCGGTGGTACAGAGTGCCGCCATGACTTCTGGGCTGACGGGTTGCCGCCGTAGGCCCTTGGGCAGATTGGCCAGCAATTGTGGGTAACGCTCAGCCCACTCAAGCGTGTAGCAGAGAGCCTGCAGGGGCCAGCCAACTCGCAGGGCTTCTTCGATGAGGTGGGATCCCTCTACCAAAAAGGCGCCCTGTTCCCGCCGGCCTTTGCTGCGGTGCAACTGCCGCAACTTGCGGATCCAGGGGTTTTTCGGACTGGTCAGCAGCTCAGAAGCCATGTGGCAATGGTTAAGGTACTCCCCAAGTCTTCGGCGTTGCTGCCCTCACCCCCAGCCCCTCTCCCAGAGGGAGAGGGGAGTTAGTAACCGGAGCGGCGCAGCCGTTGGATAAAAAATCCATCCCGATCCTGTCGGTGGGGCCAAATGAGCAGGGGATCCCCTTCAGCAGCCCAATTGGGGTGGCTGTCGAGAAAGGCTTGAATGATCTCCTCGTTTTCGGCAGGGTGCAGCGTGCAGGTAGCGTACACCAACACCCCGCCCGGCTTAAGCCAACGGGCTGCCACCTGCAGAAGCTGAGCTTGCAGGTGGGCCAATTCAGGGATCCGCTCTGGAGTCTGCCGCCAGCGAGCGTCAGCATGGCGGTGCAAGGTGCCTAGGCCGGAGCAGGGGGCATCCAGCAGTACGCGGTCAGCACTCTGCCAGGGGGGCAAGGGGGCAGGGGGTAAGGACTCCGTCCCGCTGACGCGATCGGCGGCAGCGCTCAGGGATAACAGGTCGATGGCCAGGGGACGGATTGAGCTCAAGCCCAGGCGCTGCCTATTTTCCTCCAGGCGCCGCAGACGGTGGGGGTGGCGATCCAAAGCCCAGATTTCCCCCCGATCCTGCATGTGTTGGGCTATTTGGGTGGTCTTGCCGCCCGGAGCAGCGCAGCAGTCGATCACCCGCTCCCCTGGCTGGGGATCCAGGCAATGCACCACCTGCTGGGCACTGGCATCTTGAACGCTCCACCAACCCTGGGCAAAGCCGGGCAGGGCCGTGATGTCGCCAGCATGATCCTGAAGTCGCAAGGCACCCGGCACCTCGGAGATGGGGAGGGCAGGGATCCCGGCTGCTGCCAAGGCTTGAATGACTTTATTCACATCTGCCCGCAGTGGGTTGACCCGCAAATCCAGGTGGGGTGGCTGATTAAACCAAGCACACAACTGCTCCGTTTCCACCGGCCCCAGGCGCTCCCACCATAGGCTCACCAACCAGTCGGGAAAGCTGTGCCGGATCCCCAAAGCCTGAATTGGGTCGGCTGGCAGAGTGTCCTCGAGGGGCTTGAGGGGATCCTTCTCTGGCTGATCCAACACTTGCCGCTGGTAGGCGCGCAAGATGCCGTTCACCACCCCTGTCAGGGATCCCAGCCCCATCTGGCGGGCCAATTCCACGCTGGTGTGGATGGCAGCGCTGGGGGGGATGTGATCCAAAAAAGCCAGCTGGTAGAGGCCAAGGTGCAGAATGAGCCGCAAATCGGGCGGTTGCTTGTGGGCAGGACGTTGGGCAAAGCAGTCGATTAGGGCGTCGAGGGTGCGACGACGGCGGGTAACGCCGTACACCAGCTCGCTGACCAGGCGGCAGTCGGCAGGGATCAGGTGGCTGTGGGCCAACAGGTGCTCTAGCACCACGTCAGCATAGGCGTTTTGCCGCTCGATCTTCTGCAAGGCCAAGAGGGCCAGTTGACGTGCGTTCATGGTCGCCCCAAAAGGTTTTCCCATTCTCCCCCCTGGGCGATACTGGAGAAGCCCCTAAGGGATCCCAATCATGCCTTACACCAGCGCCTTCTTAGAGGTGATCCCCGCCATCGACCTTTTGCAGGGCCGCGCCGTGCGCCTTTACCAGGGGGATTACGCCCAGGCAGAACAGGTAGCCGACGACCCGATCCAACAGGCCGAAGCTTGGGCGGCACAGGGTGCTCCTCGCCTGCATGTGGTGGATTTGGACGGGGCCAAAAGCGGGGATCCGATTAACCTGCCTACCATCGAGCGCCTGGTGCGCCAACTGGCCATCCCGATTCAGGTGGGAGGTGGGATCCGATCCCTGGAACGGGCGCGGCAGTTGTTGGATTTGGGGGTGGATCGGGTGATCGTTGGCACCCTGGCCGTGGAGGATCCTGACACCCTGGAGGCGATGACCCAAGCCTTGCCCGGTCGGGTTTGGGTGGGGATCGACGCTCGGCAAGGGCAGGTGGCCACCCGCGGCTGGCTGAGCACCACTCCCCTGCGGGCTCCTGAGCTAGTGCAACGGGTGCAAGCCCAAGGAGCTGCCGGGATCATCTATACCGACATTAGCCGGGATGGCACCCTGGCCGGGCCCAATTTAGAACAGCTGCGCCAGATCCTAGCCGTCTCTCAAGTGCCTGTAATTGCTTCGGGAGGGATCGGCTCGCTGACCGATTTGCTGGCTTTGTTGAGCTTGCCCCGTTTGACAGGGGCCATTTTGGGCAAGGCCCTCTACTCAGGGGCGATCTCCTTGCAGGAAGCTTTGCGAGCAGTGGGGCCGGGCCGTTGGCAGGATCTGCCGCCGGAAACCGGATCCCTGTGGGCCTAGATGTCCACCTCGACGCCGAGCGGAAAGCAGCCTCAGCAATGCCATACTGGGCAAAATCGACAGGCAACTGCATGCAACCAACACTGGCCATCGGTGAAGGTTTTCCAAGACATTTTTGTTTTTTTGTTTTTCAGGTCATGTCCTTTCCCGCACTTCGCCCTGCTGTTCGAGCTTTACAACCCGAGTTGGTGACCTGGCGCCGCCACATCCACAAGTATCCTGAGCTGGGCTTCCAGGAGAAGCAAACCGCCGCCTACATCAGCCAGCGCCTGAAAAGCTGGGGGATCCCGCACCAGACCGGCATTGCCCACACCGGCATCGTGGCCACCATTGAGGGAGAGCAGCCGGGGCCGGTTTTGGCGCTGCGGGCCGATATGGATGCCCTGCCCATTCATGAGGCCAATGAAGTCGAGTACCGCTCCGCCATCCCCAACGTCATGCACGCCTGTGGCCACGACGGCCATACGGCCATTGCTATGGGCACCGCCAAGCTGCTGCAACAGCACCGTCAACACCTCAAGGGCACGGTCAAGGTCATTTTTCAACCTGCCGAAGAAGGCCCCGGCGGAGCCAAGCCCATGCTGGAGGCGGGGGTTCTGAAAAACCCGGATGTGGAAGCCATCCTCGGCCTACACCTGTGGAATAATCGCCCTCTGGGCACTATTGGCGTGAAAAGTGGCCCCTCGATGGCCTTTGCCGACCGCTTTCAGATTCAGGTGATCGGGCGAGGCGGACATGCTGCCCTTCCCCAACAAACAGTGGATGCCATTGTGGTGGGATCCCACATTGTCAATGCTTTGCAGACCATCGTCTCCCGCAGTGTGGATCCGCTGCAGCCGGCGGTGGTGACGGTGGGCCGCTTCCGGGCTGGCGATACCTTTAACGTCATTGCCCCTAGAGCTGAGATTTGGGGCACCGTGCGCAGCTTTCAGCCGGAAGTGCGGGATTTGATCTCAAAACGTATGGAAGAAATCGTTGCCGGCATTTGCCAAGCCTACGGGGCCACCTACGAGTTTCAGTACGAACGGGGCTATCCGGCGGTTCAAAACGATCCTGCTATGGCAGCTCTGGTGGAACAGTCTGCCCGCGAGGTGTTTGGCCCAGAGGCGAGGATCATCCCAGAGATGACCATGGGCGGAGAGGATGTCTCGTTTTTCCTGAATGAGGTGCCTGGCTGCTACTTTTTCCTGGGATCCGCCAACCCCGAAAGGGGCCTGAACTACCCTCACCACCACCCCCGCTTCGACTTCGATGAGGCTGCCCTTGGCATTGGGGTAGAGCTGTTCCTGCGCTGCATTGAGAACTACACCGGGCAAGCCTTGAGTTAGCGGGAAACCTCGGCTAGGGCCTGAGCAGCTCAGCCCCTCCGCTACCAGGGAGCAGCAAAGGTTGCATGGGTTCTGGGGTGGGTAGGGCGGGGACAGGATTCAAGTCGGCGGGAATGTAGAGGGGTTTGGGGTCGGGATCCCCACCGAAGGCCAGCACAAGGGCTTCCAGCAGGGCCTGTCGCTGTTGCCGGTTCAGGGCTTGCACAGCTGCCTTGTCTTGGGCGTAGGGGTTGACCGTGAGGCGGTCGGCACCGGGATACCGTTGGGCGATGATTGGCTCGTTGGCATCGAAATAGTCTGCCAGCGTCAGTTGCCAGTCAAAGCGGTCGGTGGGGGAGCGACCGGCCACCTGCAGGTGATAGATCATCATTCGCCGCACCAAAGTATCCTCTTCAGGTGCGGGGCCGCCATCGTTGGGGTTAATAGGGGTGTAGGTGTTTTCCAGCGGCAGATCCGGCAATGCCTCGTACACCCGCCGCGCCGCTTCGGGGATCAGCCGCAACTGAGCATAGGCAGGCCCGGATCCCAGCAGAACCGCAACGGCAATGCCCAGGAAGCTTGGCAAAAGGGCTTGTTTCCTCATCCTGCTCGCCCCAAAACTTGTTTCTGTGAAATGAATTGTATTGCAATCAAGCAGTGGTTTCGGATTGTAGATTTGGCAGATTCAGCGATTGAGATCAGGCCACAGTTGGAGTTTTGGGCCATTGCTAATCAATGCTGAGTCCATCCACCACTTGAGGTTGAGGACGCGGTTTGAGAGGGGCTGACTGAGCCAAGCGATCCCGTTGGTGGTGCTCTTGGGAATGCCTTTGCCAGAGGCCAAGAATATCCAACGTTTCGCCGCCATGCTGCGTGTAGCGCTGCCGCACTTTGCACAGTACAGGGGTATTGACGCACACCCCGGAGATGATCACCTGACCTTTGCTCAAGGCGGGCAATTCCTGTAACAGATCCCGTCCGGCAGCCTCGACACTGTGGCGCAAATTTTCCTGATCGGCAGGGTTGACAATTCGCATCAAAAATTGGCTCATGCATTGAGACAGAATATCCGAGTCCAACTTGCCAGGGCGTTGCGTGATCAGCCCTACTCCCAGTCCAAACTTGCGTCCTTCGCTGAGGATGGTGCGCAGCACCTGTTTGCAACGGGAAGGCTCGTGGGCAGGGGCAAACCGATGGGCCTCTTCCAGCAAAATAAAGACGGGATAAGGCAAGTAATTTTCGTCCCCCGGCTGGATCTTGCCTTTGTGGGTATTGATCCGAGCATAGTTGGCCTGGCGCAAGATGGCAGCAGCGATCACCTGCTGTTCTTCTTGGCTGATCTCATGCATTTGCAGGATGGTTACCTGCCCCGGCTCAAACAAGTCTTTGGGAGCTAGGTGTTGCAAATTGTCGAAATAGGGAGAACGGTCGATCTGTTCTAATTTCCACTCCAAAGCGGCGGCTGAGGATCCTTGGGATCCATCCTCTGCGGAATCAGCCTCGTTTACGGCATCGATTAAATCCTGAATCGTCCAGCGGAGTGGGTTAAATTGAGTTGTTCTGCGGAAGGCTTTTTCCAGAAAAGATTTTTGCCGATCGCTGGTTTCCGGCAGCAGGGTCAGAATATCAAAGAAGTTAAGAGAAGATACACGAATCTTAATTTCCTGTGGTGAAAGAACCTTGACTTTAGGACGGTAGCCGTCTTCCCCAAAAAACTTGGGGTGGGACTGCATCTCCGCCAGCGTATGGTATTCCCCGTGGGGATCGAAAATGAGGACGGCAGCTCGGTTTTTGGGCAAAAGCAGCTCTTCAATCAAAACCCCTGCTGTATAAGATTTGCCGGATCCTGTCCCCGCCAAAATGGCCAGATGGGTGCTGACCATTTCCTTGACGTCCAGTACTACGGGCACTGCTCCCTCATCGCGCAACAACAGGCTGCCCAAGTGAGCACCCCCAATGGCTGTTTCATCTCGTTTGTTCAAAATTGATTTCAGCAGACGATTGGAGGCCAGAAAAACCTTGGCACCGGGATCCGGAGCGCGGCGGGGGTTAATAAAGCCCATCTTCTGATTGAAATAGCCGATGACCTCGACGGTAACCGCATAGATTTCCGGATTGGGATGGGTGAAGCCCACCAGAGCCACAATGGTGCTGGGATCGATTTCGGTATCGGCAAAGATGCGATCGGGGATGTGATCCAGGAGCTGAACTTGGCTAATTTTACCCAAGATTTGCAGCGTTTGCGATTGGGGATCCTGGACTTCGTAATAGACGAAATCGCCCACCTTTACCGCTTGGGTATTGGAAGTGATGAAAACATATTGGTTGGAGGTTTCTCCAGGCCCTTTGACGGTGCCAATTACCTCTGGAGAGTCCTCAGTTGGAGAGAGGGTGGCTTCTGGATGGTGGCCATTATCGGTGATTTTTTGGGGCATTAGCGCATCGCTCCTACAGTCATTTTCCAGGCCAATTCTTTGCTTAAGATTTGCAGAGCTCGCCGTTGAGCTGGATCGGCAAACATCGGCGTAATGTCGTTCAAGACTTGGTAGATCAAATGATTGGCAAAGTTGCCGCCGCTACTCAGCAGCAAACCATAGTAGGAAAATTGGGTTTGACCTTGGGGATCCTGGTGAAAGCGCAGGATCTCTTCCCGGCTCATGCGAAAAACCGGCGTGTTTACAGGCACCACCACGCGTGGGATCCCTTGCCGGCCACAGCGGCGCTCTTCATCCAAGGCCCCGATTAAGACCACCGAGAGTAGCGTGCGCACCTCATTCTGCAGATCGGGGGAAAAATAGGGATCCGGCTGGCTGGAAAGGCGCGGCCCAGAATTGAGGAACATCGGATTCAGGAGTTGGGTATTGTAAACCAGACCTACAGCCCAGTGTCGCCGGTCGCTTTCTAGCTTGACAAAGCTGCCGAAGCCATAGTCATCAGGAGCCGGCGGATTTTTGACTTCTAAAGCATCGTCCACCTGCACCACATAATCACAGTGATTGTTGGAGCGAACTACCTTTCCCAATCTCATCGAACTCGTCTCCGCTGTAATTTACTTACTGTTTTCCGGGATAGCCTTAGGTTCAGCTTTTCGCGAGCGGCCCAATCTTGCATGAGACGCAAGAAAAGGTTGCGATCCTCATTGCGGATAACGGCTATTTGATCGGCTGTCTCCAGCACATAAGGATAACCTCGCCCAATCACCACCTCACAGCGAACCAGATCCACCAACCAGTCCAACAGTCCTGCCTCATAAACCCAAACGGGTATTTCCAGGCGAGCCGGAAAGTTGTCACTGGTGCGCAGGTAAACAAATCCCACTCGCTCTCGCATTTCTTGGTAGCGATTGAGGATCCCATCTTGGGGGTTGAGGCTGCCGCCGCGGGCACAGATGAAAAAAGGTGTGCGATCCCCCCACTCCAACCAGGGGCTGAGCAGTTGCGCATCGTGAAGCTGTGGAGCTTCGGGTAGGTCAAAACAATGCTTCAGCAACGCCACCAAATCGGAAGTGTAGGTGGTGTCTATGTAGGCCACGATAGGGATCCGGCTTTGCTCGCTGGCCCGCAGAAGCTGGAGCAAACACTGCACATAAAAGTCTTGGCTTTCTGGCTCAAAGACTTCGGCAAAAGTAGCCACCAGCGCCCCGTCCAAAAAGGCCAATTTTCGGGATCCCGGTTGAGATTTTTGAATGTATTCTACAAGTCTCTCGATTTCCATTTGAAAGCGGCGCATGTTAACCATTCGCTCTTTCGGTTCGCCGCTGCTGTCGGATCCCAGGTCCCTTGGAGTCAATACATCCACTTGAATGTCTTTTTCGTACAAGCCTGTTGCACAATGATGGTTTTCATACCAGCCAATTTGCACCAGCGCCACCGGTATTGACAGATCTTTGCTGGGATAAATCTGGGATCCATCTACGGCAAAGGTAGGAATATTTTCAATGACCGACTTCGCCCAATCGCGGCTTTCTTCGTAATTGGCCCATTCCTGCTCAAAAGGGATCCTCCAATTGGAGTAGCGATCCCACTCTGCAGTAGGTAAAGCGCCTGGGAAAGGGAATGGAGCTATTTTTTCGGCAATCTCTAGGCTTGACCACTGGCACAAGCTTTCCATGGCCTGCTTATAGTATTCTCTGCGCTCCGACAGCCTTTGATCAAAAGTGGCAAAGGCCTCCCGCTTTTGCTGCAACACTGCCAGGATCCGGTCGGCTCTAAACACCATAGGCGGGATCCCTCCCTACCGACTTGGATCCGGAGTGCCTTTCCACCCGAATAACATTTTCTGTCATTTGCTCAAAGGTATCGTCGTGGCTGATGACAAACAGCTGCTCAAAAGATCGCAGGTTGGTAATAGCCTCTGCCAGCCGCTGTCGCCGTTGGGTATCCATATTGGTGGTGGGCTCATCGAAAAAGGCAATATTTAGTTGTCCCAACACCTTGAGTAAAGCCAAGCGCACTGCCAAGGCCGCCGACATTTGCTCTCCCCCGGAAAGGCTGGCAAACCGCCGTTTAGGGCTGCCGGCTTCTTGAACGCGGATCTCATAATCGGCTTCCCAGGTCAGGGTGACGTTGGGACGGTTGAGAATTTCTCGGAAGAGGTGATCGGCGGTATGGTTAATCTGCTGCAGGTAGTATTGGGTAACTTGGGGGCCGGCTTTTCTGTAGGTCTCTCGGCTGAATTTGATAAAGCGGTGTAGGCGTTCTCTCTCAGTTTTTTCGGCCTCGACTTGCTTTAAGCTGGCCTTGGCCTGTTCCAATTGCCGCAACTTTTCCTCAATTTTGCTCAGTTGAGGAGCTAAGCTCTCCAGTCGGGCTTGGGCTTCAGCTTTTTGAATTTCGGTGGCCTGCAGAAGGGATCGAAGATGCTCATGCTCCTGCGGTCGATACAGAGCAGCTAAGGGATCCCGTGCTGCGCGAAGTTGGGAAAGCTGAGTTTGCAGTTGCTGCCGCTGGGCGTTTAGCTCGGCCAGTTCCTGTTCCCGCTGGGGAAGCAATTGGGCAATGGGTTCTGCCTGCAGATAGCGCTCGTGATCTAAACGGTATCGTTCGCGTTCTTCCTGCAGGGATCCCAGCTCTCGATCCAGATGCTCCGTTTGGCATAGGGCCTCCTCGATAGGGTTGAGTGCGGCCTGTAAATCCTGAAGCTGCTGCAGGCAGTCGGCCTGCATTTGTAAATACTGCTTTTCCTGTTTTAGCTCTGCTTTGAGCCGTTCGGCTTGACTTCTGGGATCCCCCAGAGATTTTAAGGTTTTGGCGGCTTTTTCAATTTGGGCTTGCAGGTCATCTTTGGATCCCTCTGTTTGTTCCCAGCGGTCGATCTGGGCTTGTTTTTCTTGCTTGGCTTTCTGGATTTGATCTAGGGCCAACTGGGCCGCTTGGAGTTCATCTTGCCGTCGGGGCAAACTTTGGGCAAGAGGCTGCATGCGGATAAAGGTCTCGTAGTTGTTGCGGTGCCGGCCTTGTTCTTCCCGCAAAGCTGCAATTCTTTCATCCAGATCTGAAAGCGGTTGCAGCTGCTCTTCTAGGGCTTGTATCTGCTGTTGGAGTTGCTGAACATGGGCCGCTATTTGTTGATATTCTTGCTCAACCCTAGACTTGCGGCTGAGATCTCTTTCCAAGCGCTGGATTTGCCCTCTGGGATCCCCCAGTTCTTGCAGCGCCTGGCCAATTTCCTGTTGTTGCCGAAGGAAGGTGGGCTCAGCCTCAAGATCCCAGTGAAGGTCATCAATTCTGCTTTGTCGTTCGGCTTGCAACTGCAGCAGTTGCTGAATTTGGGCTTGTAAATCGGGTATTTGTGCGGTTAGGCCGAGCAAGGGTTGCAAAGTCCTGAGTTGTTTTTGGATGTTGGACAACTGCTGACGAAGTTGGGGCTCGGAAGTTTGGGGAGCCAGATCCTGCAAAATCTGATGGATGGACTGGAGCAACTGTTGGCTGAGTGCTGAAGATCGAGTGAGTACCTCTGGGATCCGCTGCCACAGAGATTGAAGTTGGGGATAGTTGTGTCGCTGCGCTTCCAATTCGTCCAGAAGTTGCCGGATGCTGTGATGGTGTTGAGCCAATTGATCCGAGCCCTGCTCAAAAAGGGCTTGTAGCTCCTGTTGAAATTGACGAGCTGCGGCAATGCGGCTGAGCTGAGTTTGCAATCGCTCCTGTTGAGTTTCGAGCGCAGGAATGGCGGCTACCCGCTCCAAATCCGCCTGCCGTTGTCTCAGTTGGAGCTGCAGTTGTTGCAATTGGACTTGGCCTTGTTCCTGCTCCGTTTCCCGTTGTTTGAGTTCAAGGCGCAGAGCCTGAAAGGAAGCCAACTTCTCGCCAAGTTGGGAGTGGCGCTGCTCCAGGGAGGCCTGCCGTTCACACAGGGGTTGCAGCTCAAGTTTTTCCGCCTCCATTTTTTGGAAGATCTGGAGTTGTTGCTGATATTCGGATCCCTGCAGCTCCAATCGATGCAGTTGATGTTGCAAAGTTTCCCGTTGAGCCAGTAAAGTTTGTCGGGTTCGCCGCAGCGCTTCCTGCTCTGCAATGAGGGTTTCCAACTGCAAATAACGGTTGTAGGTCAATTGATGCTGCCGACATGTGGCCTGGGCCTGTTCAGCTTCTTGCACTCGGCTTTGTAGCAGTTGACAGCGCTCGGCGTGGGCTGTCCATTCTGCCTGGATCTGTTCCCATTCGCGGTGCAGGTGTAGCAACGTGTTGAGCTGTTGAGTCCAATAGGTCTGCTGACGCTCTAGCTCCTCTTGGGCCTGAATTTGCGGGGTTAGCTCCTCTAGCTCCTGCTTCCAGCGCTGCTGTTGGCTTAACTTTTCTTGAAGTCTTGCCAATTGGTTTTCGATATGCTGCTTTTGCGAGAGCAAAGCATCCCGCTGTTTCAGCCACTCCAAGCGTTGCTGTTGCTGTTTTTCCAGCTCCCGCAAGCGAGCTTCTGTGGCCAAAAAATGCTGAGATCCCTCCCAGTATTGCTGTTGCTGCGCTTGAGCTTGCCTGGCCTCTGCCCATAACTTTTCTGCCTGCTCAAGAGATACCTGAAGCAGGGATCCCTTTTGCTCCAGTTGGGCAATCTGGTGATCTAAAGTTTGGATTTGCTCAAGCCATTTCTCCAGTCGCTCGATCTCAAGCTTAACCTGATCCAGAGTGTGGATCGATTGACTCAAGCGCTCTTGCCAATAACTCAGTTCTTGTTGGATTTTCTGCCGCTCCGCTTGCAGCGGATCCCACTCCTGTAGCTGTTGGCGGAGCAATTCAATTTGATGATTAATGGCCTGAATCTGCGCCTCGCTGTATTTTTCGACCGCCAACAGGTCTTTGGCTACCTGCTGGTACTCTTCCACCTTTAAGATGCGATCGAAAACTTCTTTGCGATCTCGACCGGTTTTGAGAAAGTCTGCCGTGAAAGTCCCTTGGGGCACCCCAATCGTTGTGGCAAAGAGCCGCGCCAGGTCGGTACCGGCAGGTACGCCCAAATGTTGCCTCAGCCACGGCAGCACATCGGACTTGCGCTCATACTCTAGGCGCTGCTTCAGCTGGGGATCAAAGAGACGATATCCCTGCGTTACGCTGCGGCGAACATCGTAGGTGCGCTGATCCCATTGGGAGATAAATTGCACAGTCACCACTGCGTCGTTGGCCCCGGAGCGAATGATTTCTTCTTGGCTGTAGGGGCAGTAGTCGAACAAAACCCAGGCAATGGCTTCCAAAATGCTGGTCTTGCCCGCTCCGTTTTCTCCGCAAATGGCGTTAATACCTGGCTCAAACGTGAAGACGGCATCCTCATGAGATTTGAAGTTTTGTAAAGCGAGAGAGAGGATCCGCATAATCAGTCTTCTGCTCCCCATTCGCGACAGCGATGCGGAGCATCAAAAGCTCCCCTTAGGTGAGCATACACTTCAGATTCTCCTTGCCCATCCAAAACCTTTTCTTTAAGATCCAGAAGCAGCCGCGCTAGCTCTTCACTGCGTTTGCGGTAGTGGGCATGGCTGCTCAGCAGATCCCTGTAGATTTTCTCTTCGATTTGTAGCCTCTGCCCCTCTTCTTCCAAGGAAAGGGCAGCCGACCCGAGCTCTAAAGTATTGGCCTCAAAACGAAACAGAACCAGCAAGGCGCCGGTAAGCTGCTGAATTTGACACTGTAGGGCGCGGCTATCCAGCTCATGCTTGGCGAACCCCACCTGTCCCACCAGCCGCAACTCCACCATCGGCTCCATCTCACTTTCCTGAAAACGGGATCCCTTAGCCAAGGCAATGGCTGCTGCGGCAATCTGTTCGGGGGTTTCTCTGCCCTTGGCCTCCAGATAGAGCCGGCGGCGGGGCCGCTGATGGTAATCCTGCACCAACTCCGCTTGGGGTGGGCCATCTCCCCAGCGGACGCGATAGGCCCCCCGTTGGAAGTCCCATTCGGCAGTGCTGTTGGCCTCCAGGGATCCCGGGTTGAAGATCCACCCCCCCTCGGAATAGCTTTTGTGAATGTGTCCCAAGGCCAGGTAGCCCACTCCTGCCTCCCGCAAGGGCAACAGATCCCGGTAGCGCAAAGCGCCTTGGTAACGGGCAATTTGGCCTTCTAGACCGTGGTGGAACATCAACACCACCCGTTCTGGGCCGGGGGGCAACCGTCGAATGGCCGCCGCCAACTGCTCAATCGACCTGGGAGCTGCCGATCCGTACCACTGGGATCCGATCACCCGCACCCCACAGGGCAAATCCAGATACCCTCCCCGCCCACCCGCCCAGGGACGCAACTCCAGGCCCTCTTCCCCTGCTTCCGGCTCCAGCAGGATCAACTCCCCGTGATCGGCCAAGTACCTCAGCCAACTGGTTTTCACGCCATAGGGACGGTTGTCGTGGTTGCCCTCGATGGCCAACACCGGAATCCCGGCCTGCTGCAGCTCCCGCAAGACGATCTGGGCTTGGTTGAGAACGCCGGGCTGAATCTGCCGATGCTCGAACAGATCTCCGGCGATGAGCACAAAGTCCACCGGATCCTGAATGGCATAGCGCCGGACAACATCCCGAAAAGCCAAAAAGAAGTCCTTGCTCCGCTCCGGGCTGTCGTAGCGGTCATAGCCCAGATGCACATCGGCCAGGTGTAAAAATGTGCAGGTTGAGCAGGCCATCCCCAGAGCACCTCGGCAAATTGTCCACAGTTTAGCAAACCCATCTTGTTCCCTACCCAAGATATAGGGATCCCTTCCTCTCAATCATCGGGTTCGCCCCGGCTATCTCCACTAGGGGTAGGTGCCGGCTGAGGATCTGAAATGGGCAGCTGCCCTGCCATCCAGAACGGCGAGAGTTCCCTAAGTGGAATTGATCAAATCCGCAATATTGTGCTTCATCTTGTTGCAAATGTTATCGAGGGGCAGATCATTGGGATCCCGGCCAAAGGGATTTTCAATTTCGATGCCGATCTCTTCAACGCCAAACAACATAAAGCTCAGCCATCCCACAATGGGGCCGGTCATCCAACCCAAACCTTCCACCATCTGAAACGGCAAAGATAAACAGTAGAGCAATAACAACTGCTTCAAGTGCAGGGCATAAGCCATGGGCATTGGGGTCATGAGAATGCGCTCGCAAGCCCCCAGCGCATCCACCATGCTGTTGAGCCGCTCCACCATGATCGTGAGCTGGTAGACCTCAACGCGGCCCTTTTGGTATTGTCGCTGTAAGTAATCTCCGATCCAAAAGGCAATCTGCAAAGGGGGATGGTTGAGGCTTTGGAGACGTTGCAACTGCTCCGGGCTGAGGAGGGGCTGAATCTCATCCAGCAGAGGTTCCTGGCGCAAGTGCTGTTTCATGGCCATGGCAAAAGCGGGCAATAGATATAGAGTTTGGATCTTCTCTTCCCGGTCGCCGGGTTGCTTTTCTTCAATGGCTACCCAAATCAGGCGGGCCAAATTGCGCACGTCATTCACCACGGATCCCCAGGCTTTCCGCCCCTCCCAGAACCGTTCGTAGGCGGTGTTTGTCCGAAACACCAGCATCAAACCCAAAACGATGTTGGGCACAAACGCCACCAACGACGACAGCGCCAGGGGCAGCCCCAGCTTATACAGAATCGAAACCAGCACCCCGGCCAAGCCGCAGATAAAGGCGCGGGGCAGCACTGCCGGCACAACTGATCCTTGCAACTGCAGGGCCAGGCGAAACCAACGCAGCCCCTCTCCTGCAAGATACTTGCGAAGAACCATAGTGCAGCGTCGGCAAGCTTGCCCTCTGATCCTACAGCCACTCCTACAGCCACGGCCTGCCGCCCTAGAGGGGATCCCTTGCCCGCCTATCCTGAAAAGCGACGAGGGTAGCCTGTTAGAGATTTTTCAGTTCGAGATTCTGTAAATGTCAAGCAATGCCCAGGCAAACTTCACGAACAACTTCCAAAACCCCAAGTTACTGTGGTAGACTCTCCGCCAGGCAACGAATTCAACGCTGTTCTGCGACGCCCCAACATGGCTGGAGTCCTCAAGCTCGACATTCGGGAATCGGCTGAAGAGCTCAAATCCCTACTAAGCAAGCAGTCTACACCGACCGGGAAGGAGCGGGTTCAAGCTCTCTACCTGCTCAAGATTGGGAAAGTCAAGACGATGACAGGCTTGGCTGAAATTCTGGGGCGGGACATCTCAACGATTTTTCGATGGTTTCAACGCTACAAGGCCAAGGGGCTAGAGGGCATGTTGACGGTGCCCCGCAACCAAGGGCGCAAACCCCTCATCCCCAAGCCGGTTTTGGAAATCCTCAAGCAGGAGCTGCATCAGCCTGGCCGATTCCGTACCTACAGCGACATCCGCGAATGGCTGCGGGAAACCCACGGTGTGGATGCTTCCTACAAAGTTGTGCATGAAACTGTTCGCTACCGTCTCAAGGTGCGCTTGCGGGGATCCCATGCTAAGCGGCGCAAGAGCGGGGGACAAACTCCCCAGCCATCCCCCCATCTCTCTTGATCAGGGCTGGGCAGCAGGGATCCAGAAACTGCTCTGCAGCAGAGGCGGGCCTGTGGGGGATTCGCTTCCTCCTGCCGGTTCAAGGGTGACGAGAAGGCGGGTCGGCTGCTCAGAATGGATGGGTTGACTGAGCCACTGCAGGGATCCTTCCCCGTTGACGGCAAAAGTGCCGGCGTTTTCCAGCAGTCGTCCCCCTCCCTGGACATCCGACTCCAGCCACAGTTGATAGGTGCTCCCTGGGGGGGCGGGAGCCATCTCCGAGGCCAATAGCAGCACCTGCTTGGCATGGGGCGACCAGAGGGCTTGCACCAACAGGGGAGTGCTGAAGCTGGGATCCCGCAGCAGGGTTCGCTGCACCTGCGGTTGTCGTTGCCACTCTTGGTAGAGCCGTTGAACTGCCACCGACTCTCCCTCGATGGGGGATCCCCACTGCCAGCGCAGCCGCCAGTAGGCCGCTGTTATGTCTACCGCGTAGATCCCCAGCACTGCCAGGCTGCCCCAGAGAAGACGTTGCGGCCACAGGGGAGCCGAAGTTTGAATGGAGAGGGGGGCAGGTAGCCAAGCCCAACGCCGCAGCCGTTCCCTAGCCTGAAAGGCTGTCAACTCGTAGAGCCACAGAGCCACTGAGCGATCCCGCTGCAGGTCAAAGGCATTGGCGTGTTTCCAGCAGAACTCGAACACCTGCCGCACCACCTCTTCCGCCTGGTGAGGTTGCTTGAGAATGGCCAAGGCAATATCCAGCAGGCGCTTCTGATAGCGATCCTTGAGCAAAAAGTGGCTGCGGCGATCCCGCAGTTGGATCTGGCGCATCAACTCGAAATCGGTCAGCTCAGCCATACCACCTCTGGGGCATCCGATGGGCCTATCCGGGCTGATCCTGGCTCAGCCGGTAGCGCCGGTCCGGGAAACTTTCCAGAACTATACACTAGCCCTGGATCTGGCTCCCTTGCGAGCTGACTTTACTTCTGATCGAAGCCGGCTTGGATCCCCCCTCTCGACAAGATCCCCAGTTGCGGCAGCACGTCCCTGGCAGAAGTTGGGATCCCACCCCTCTCCGCGACCCTCAGGCGGCATCCTTCTCCACCACCTTCTCCACCTTTTCCGTGCCGGCAGGCTCGTCATCGCTGCTGGGGTTGTTCATCTCTTGTTTGAAACTCCGCAACGCTTTGCCAAAGGCGCTGCCCAACTCCGGTAGCTTCTTGGGGCCAAACACGACCACCGCGATCACCCCAATCACGGCCAGCTCTGGCAGGCCCATGCCGAAGATGCTCACGGCCAGGATAGGTTCGCTCGGCAGCAGGATAGTCATAAGTCCCCAAACCCTGAAAAGTAGAACAGACGGATCAACCCAGCTTGCAAGGGATCCATCCGTCCCACTCTAACAAGTTCTTCTCCCATGCAGAAAGGGTGTGGAAAGGGATCCCCTTCTCCCATCCTGCCCCCGGCCCACTCAAGACATAGGATGGTGCTATCTTTTGCCGATTCCTGGGATCCCTTGCCCGATTCTCCTGTTTAAAAGTTTAAAAAAAGCCATGCCTGTCTCCTACGATATTGTGGTCATTGGCGCCGGTGCAGCGGGTTTGGTGGTGGCCAGCGCTGCGGCCCAACTGAAGGCCAAGGTGCTGCTGGTGGAAGGAAGCGACCGCCTGGGCGGAGATTGCCTCTGGTATGGCTGTGTGCCCAGCAAAGCCCTTCTTCACGTGGCCCATACCGTCCATCGGATTCGCCAGGCCATGGCTGCCGGTTGGGTAACTCTCCCTGGCCCAGCAGGGATCTCGGTGGATTACCTCAAGGTGTACGAACACATTCGCTCTGCCCAGAGCTACATCGCCAACCACGCCGATTCGCCAGATCGCTTCCGCCAACTGGGGGTGGAACTGGTGTTTGCCAAGGGCCACTTTGTGGATGGGCGCACCTTTGAGGTGGCAGGACGGCAGGTACAGGCGCGGGCTTTTGTCATCGCCACCGGATCCCGTCCTTGGGTTCCCCCCTTGCCGGGCTTGGCCGAGGCGGGCTATCTGACCAACGAATCGATCTTTGACTTGACCCGCTTGCCCAAATCGGTGGCGGTGATAGGGGCGGGGCCGGTAGGCTGCGAGTTGAGCCAAGCTCTGGCCCGTCTGGGATCCGAGGTGACCCTCATTGCCAGCCGCGAGCGCATCTTGCCCAAGGAGGATCCCGAAGCCGCCCAGGTGGTGCAGCAACAGTTGACCCAAGATGGGATCCGCATCCTCACCCGGGTACGCGCCACAGCAGTTGGCCAAGAGCAAGGGGCAAAGCTGCTTTCCCTAAAGGCCAATTCCGGGGCAGGCACCGCCGCTGCAGGTGATCAAGTGATC
Source organism: Thermostichus sp. OS-CIW-29 (assembly GCF_054058195.1). Taxonomy (NCBI): domain Bacteria; kingdom Bacillati; phylum Cyanobacteriota; class Cyanophyceae; order Thermostichales; family Thermostichaceae; genus Thermostichus; species Thermostichus sp. OS-CIW-29. The sequence goes on along the minus strand of NZ_JBSSAB010000039.1, from coordinate 3,390 downwards.
CGTGCAGAAGAGATTTTGGTGGCCGCCGGTCGGATCCCGAACGTGGAAGGGCTGGGTCTAGAAGCCGCCGGCGTGCAGTACACCCCCCAAGGGATCCAGGTGAATGCCAAGCTGCAAACCCGCAATCCCCGCATCTACGCCTGTGGGGATGTCATCGGCGGGCCGCAATTTACCCATGTGGCGGCCTACGAAGGGGCAGTGGCCCTGGTCAATGCCCTGTTTTTCCCCCTCAGCCAAGCGCGTTATCGTGTCATTCCTTGGGCCATCTTCACCGAGCCGGAGCTGGCCCGTGTGGGCCTCACCGAAAGCGAAGCCCGGCAGCAATACGGCAAGGATGTGGTGGTGCTCAAACAGGAGTTTGCCGATGTGGATCGGGCCCAGGCAGAAGCCGCCCCCCTGGGCTTTGCCAAATTGATCTGTCGGCGCAACGGCCAGATTTTGGGGGCGCACCTGGTGGGATCCCAGGCGGGAGAGCTGATTCATGAAGTGGTTTTGGCCATGAGCCGGCGGCTGCCCGTCTCTGCCCTGACCGGGATCCACATCTACCCCACCCGCTCGGAGGTGAATGCCAAGGCGGCCCTGCAGCACCGCAGGCAACAATTGGCCACCAACCCCCGCCTGCAGAACTTCTTGCAGGGATTCTTTGCCTGGAGGCGGGCCTGGAGCTGACAGCGCAAACTGGGGGTCAGCCACCGCTAGACTAGAATGGTCATTTACTGAGGGTTCCCGATGGGCTTTCTCCTGTCTGCTGAACAAGTGGGTCAGTTTGTTTCCAACCAATGGCAGGATCCCTATGCCGTTTTGGGCCCCCAGCAGATAGAAGAGGCCGGGAAATCCTTTGGGTTGGTGCGCGCCCTTGTGCCCAATGCTCGGCAGGTTTGGCTGGTGGAACGCGCCACTGGACAGGCTTACCCGATGCAGCCGCTGCACCCGGAAACGCTATTCGAGCTGCGCTTTGAGCCGGGAACCCCTCTGCCGGACTATTTTTTGCGGGCCCAACGGGTCTGGGATCCCCAAGGGGAACACTTGGAAGAATGGGAGGATCCCTACCGCTTTCCCTTGGAGAAGGTCAACCACATTGGCGAGCTGGATCGCTACTTGTTCAACGAGGGGAATCACCACCGCATTTACGACAAGCTGGGCGCCCATCTCATCACGGTGGATGGGGTGAAGGGGGTGCATTTCGCCGTCTGGGCTCCCAACGCCCGCAACGTCAGCGTTATCGGCGATTTTAACCACTGGGACGGGCGTCAACACCAGATGAAGCGGCTGGGCGAAAGCGGCATCTGGGCGGTGTTCATCCCCGGCATAGGGCCAGGCGCCATCTACAAGTACGAGGTGAAAACTTCCTGGGGGGATATCTACGAAAAATCGGATCCCTATGGCTTTCAACAGGAGGTGCGCCCCAAAACCGGCTCCATCGTAGCCGACCTCAACACCTACACCTGGCACGACCAAGCCTGGCTGGAAAAACGCGCCGCCACCGATCCCCTGCGCTCGCCGATTTCGGTTTATGAGGTGCATCTGGGATCCTGGATGCACGCCTCGGCTGAAGATCCACCTGCCGAAGGGCAAAGTGTGCTGGTGGACCAAAAGCCCAACACTCGCTTCCTCACCTACCGCGAGCTGGCGGACAAATTGATCCCCTATGTGAAGGAGCTGGGCTTTACCCACATCGAGCTGTTGCCGGTGGCAGAACACCCCTTCGATGGCTCTTGGGGCTATCAAGTGATTGGCTACTATGCCGTAACATCCCGCTATGGATCCCCGCAAGACTTTATGTATTTTGTCGATCGGGCTCACCAAGCCGGGATCGGCGTGATTGTCGATTGGGTGCCCGGGCATTTCCCCAAAGATGGGCATGGGCTGGCTTTTTTCGACGGTACTCACCTGTACGAGTACGCCGACCCTCGCAAAGGCGAGCACAAAGGTTGGGGCACTTTGGTCTTTAATTATGGCCGCAACGAGGTGCGCAATTATCTGGTGGCCAATGCCCTTTTTTGGTTCGAGAAATACCACATCGATGGGATCCGGGTGGACGCGGTGGCCTCGATGCTTTATCTGGATTATGACCGCAAAGAGTGGATCCCCAATCCCTACGGCGGGCGGGAACACCTCGAAGCCATCGACTTTTTCCGGCAGCTCAATACCCTCATTTTCAAATACAACCCCGGTGCGCTTTCCATTGCCGAAGAATCTACTGCTTGGCCGATGGTAACTTGGCCAACCCATGTGGGTGGGCTGGGCTTCAACTTGAAGTGGAACATGGGTTGGATGCACGACATGTTGGATTATTTCCACATGGATCCCTGGTTCCGCCAGTTCCATCCCCATTTGGTCACCTTCAGCCTCATGTATGCCTTCAGCGAAAATTACATGCTGGCCTTTTCTCATGATGAGGTGGTGCATGGCAAGAGCCACATGTTGGGCAAAATGCCGGGGGATCATTGGCATAAGTTCGCCAGTCTGCGGGCTTTGTATGGCTACATGTTCACCCACCCTGGCAAGAAAACCTTGTTCATGAGCATGGAGTTTGGCCAGTGGAATGAGTGGAATGTTTGGGCAGATCTGGACTGGGAGCTGCTGCAGTATGAACCCCACGCCAAGTTGCGCCACTACGTGGCCAGCCTGAATCACCTGTTGCGCTCTGAGCCTGCCCTGTATACCCAAGACACCAAACCGGAGGGGTTCCGCTGGATCGACTGCAGCGATCATCGCGGCATCGTTTCCTTCATCCGCTATGGGGAGGATCCCAGTGAGTGGGTGGTGGTGGTTTGTAACTTCACGCCGGTGGTCTGGCCCAATTACCGCATTGGGGTACCGGAACGAGGTTTTTATCGAGAGCTGCTCAACAGCGATGCTGTGGAGTTTTGGGGCAGCGGGGTAGGCAATTTGGGGGGCAAGTGGACAGACGACTGGGCCTACCACAACTTGCCCTACTCCCTCGAGCTCTGCCTGCCGCAACTTTCTACCTTGGTGCTGAAATGGCAGCCGCCGCAGCCGGTCGAGTCCCAGAATTGACACCCTGCTGGCTTCCTTCCGCCGCACTGGGAGGACGGGTCTGGAGACTTCGTTTTTTGGCCATTTGTAGTCCTTTCAAGCTGGATTGAGACAATCCCCAAGCGCTCCATACCGCTTCCGAGATCACCCCCAGTCCTCTTCCCAGAGGGAGAGGGGAGTTGGGAAGCAATGGGATGGAAATGTTTCATTTCGTTTCATTCTTATTTAAAATGACTGTGGGCGTGGGTGCAGTGTTCTAGTTTGAATCGAAATGACCATAAGGCAGACATAACTGAGTGCTACGGGCAGGTTTTTTCTGAGAGGATTTCAGCAATGGCCGCAGCCACCCGCTCTTGTTGACAGGTGGTCAACTCAGGAAAACACGGCAAA
>NZ_JBSSAB010000038.1:0-31652 GCF_054058195.1 Thermostichus sp. OS-CIW-29 | reverse complement strand
ATGTTCTCGTTTTGACAAATTGGCCAGGAACTTCTTGAGTTTTCTCTATCTCGTCAGTGCTCTCTTTTGGCTCAAATGAAAGATCAACACAACCTTAGATTGGAGCAGGATCCGGCGAGCTGATCCCAAGCCAACAAGGGGAAGGGCAGCTTCCGCAACACCCTTGCAACTTCAACGAGAAGGAGGAGTCGATGGCCAGCCTTAACTTTCCAACCCTGCGTATAGGCGATCCCATTCAAGAGGGCAGTTTCCAGGTTTTCCCTCTCTTTTCTCAGGGGGAGCAGGAAGTTGCCTATCGCCTTCCAGAACTGCAAACCAAGGAAGCAACCATCACCGAGGTGAGCGAGGCCGGAGCAGTACCTCACCTGGTTGTGGAAAACCACAGTGAGTTCCTATTGCTGCTGGGAGTACCGAGCAGAGTCCCAGCGGGGCGACCAAGGCTCAGCTCTGTTCTATGATGGGAAGGTGGTTTATCTTTCAGCAGTCTCTCGGCAGTAGTGCCAGGCTTCTCACCTAAGCTGGTTCCCCCTTTGGGGGATCCCTAGAAATTGGAAGAAAAAGAAAGAAATTGGAAAGAAAAAACATCCTGAGTTAGCTCGGTCACCGCCTGTTTGGCTTCCTGGCGGCCTCGGCAATACCGCTCTAACCGCTCGCTAACGGAGATGGGATCCCCGACGGTCACGTGAACCCCCCGCCAGCCTAGGCGAGGGCGGGCTGGGTAGGATTCCCCTCGAAGGCGGGCCAGCACATCAAATAGAATGAGGGCAGTTTCTGCCAGCTGCTCAAAAGAGGGTTTGCTCAGCAAATACTCTTCCTGGACGGCTACACAGCTTTCCACCAAGCGCATGTGCTGCAGGTAGAGCGTTGCCTGGTGGGCTTTCCAGTCGAGCAACCCCCGCTGCAGGGGAGACAGGGATCCAGGATGCCGCAATTCTTCTCGGTAAATCTGGATCCAGGCGACTTCTTCAATGCGGCGGCAGCGGCTGTTCCAATCCCCCTGGGGAGATAGGCCAAAGTAGGTCTCTGCGGTTTCCAGGGCTCTGTGGAGCAGCCGCTCCAGGCGAGCGTTGAAGTGGCCAGGGGCTAGCCTCTGCTCTATCCGTGGTTCTTCTTCATCTCTCCCAGAGATGAAGGGAGCATGACTCTAGTCAATAATAAGCTCAACTATACTGAAAATAATGTATAATATGTTCAGTACGGATTACTACCAGTTGATCTTTCTGTTTACTTTCGAGTCTGCCAACATGGTAGCCAAAGCAAAGCAGAAAATTGGTAGTAAGACGACACGGAAACTGCGCTTTGGGTATTCTACTCAAAGCTTTGCGGGATACCGCCATTCTGTTTGGAAACAAACAGAATGCTATCGCTGCATAGTTGAACAGTGATGTTCAGCAGTGTTCAGCGTAAATGTATCAGGTAGGTCGTAGAAAGCTTCCAGTTGTCCCAGGAGATGCTGGGCTAGGCGGCAGATCCGCTGGGTGTAGCGAAGGTTGGGGCTCCTGGGGGATCTTGGCTCTGGCTTCGGAGGCGTCAACCCACTCAGGTGCTCAAGGCGCGCCAGCAGGCGCTCCAGCTTCGTCCAGGAGGGATCCGTGTAGTAGTACCGAATGCCAATGGGCAGCAAAATGACGGTCTCTGAGCGACCAGCTTTGGCCAGGTCCTCGGCGCACCAAAAGCACAGCTGAGCCATTCCCGGTTCCAGGGGATTGATCCGTTCGCTGTGGCCGTTGGTGGCTCCTTCTGGGGCGATTGCAAAGGGAAATTGCCCATCCAGGAGCAGTTGCCGAGCCGCCTTTAGCGCCACCCGATCCACCCTCCGACCGCGGCGTATAGGGATCCCGCCCAGGCGAGACAACAGCCACCCCAGCCATTCCCCTCCCCAGAGGGGCATGCCCCGGTCGTAGAGAAAATGGGCGTGAAGGGGTTCTCGAAGGCGGATCCCTTGTCGACGGGCGGCTTCGGGCACCAGGCGAGATAGAACGTACAGGCCCACCAGCGGGTCATCCACCTCCACATGTCGGAAAGCCAGGACTAGGCGAATTTGACCCTCCTGGAACTGGTGGTAGAGCCGCGCCAAGATCTCCGCCCCTGTGGCCTCGATTTTGGCAATGCCGGAAGGAAGCCAGCGCCGCACCCTCACCCGCAAGAGCAGGGGCAGGATCCCGTGGACGAGCCGTAGCACCCAGGCGCTATAGGCGGGCGGAATAAAGTCGAGGGGAGGACGGGCAAAATGGGGCGGTGGTGACAAGAGCAAGATTTGTTCCCAAGGTAGCTCAAGAGAAGAAGTGTAGTTAAACGCAAATCAGATTCATATCCCATCGCTCAGATTATTCATCAAGTCGCTACAGAGATCACTGGATATGCAGCCATTCTCAATCAATAATCAATATCAACAATATCAATGATTGAGATCCTTCCCCTGAGACCCCACGCCGTCGGCGCAACCGCTCTCTACTCTCCTCAAGCCCCCGACCCCTCTCTCACAAGGGGAGATGAGAGTTGGGAATCGTGGCCATGTCGTGCCCTTTACATTGCTTTCTTTGTCTTCCGTTGCAGTGAAGACGCTCTCTTCTCTCTACTTTCGTCTCTTAACTCAAGGTGGCTACAGGCTGGGCCTCTGCCAAGAGCGCCTGAGTTTGCAGGTCGGTGATGGTGACCAACAAGCGCCGCGAGCTATCAATGGCAAATTCGACGCGAAGGCGATCCTCTCCCACGCGGCCAGGGGGCTGCAAACGGGCCAGACAAATTGGTGATGACTCCGTCGAAGTAGCGCGAACGGTTGGGGATCCAAGAGGAGCTAGGGATCGGAAATCGGTTTGCCGGGTGAGCTGCCGGCTGCTCATCCGCCCCAGCTCGTCGTAAACCACTTCCGACTGGACTACCTGGGCCACTTCGCCCACCTCCAGGCGAATCTCCGTTTGTCCGTCGTTGGCCACTTGCAGGATCAAGGGCTCAGCCCGTCGGCAGGGATAGGGGCTGCCCTGTTCGAAGAGGGGGTAGTAGATGTAGCTTTTCTGCAAGGGATCCCAGAGGCGGAGGGCATAGCTGTGGTGCAGGCGATCCTCCAGCTTCACCTGGCGGCCCACCTGCAGGGCGCCCAGGGCCACAGCATCGAAGGGGCGTTCGCAGCGCACTTTCTTTTTGCCGAAGTAGGAGCGCAGCAGCTCTTGAACTGCTGGCAGTTGGGAGCTGCCTCCTACCAAGAGCACCTGCTCAATTTGGTTCTTGCCCAATCCCCTCGCCTGGGCGGTGAGGAGAACGTCGTCTAGGCACTGGCGGATTTGATCCAAAAGCTGACGAGCTTCCAGGATCTCTTCCAGCTCCTGCCGGCTTAACTTCAACTCATGGGCAGTGAGGGCTTCGTCGTCAAACCAACTGCCCACCGCTTCCATCTGAGTGGAAAGGGCGATCTTGAGCTGTTCCGCCTGCTCCAGGAGGTTGAGCCAGCCCAGAGCTCCAATTTGCTGTCGGCTTAGCCCCAGTTGCTGCAGTAGGTAGTCGGCAATCCAAATGTCGATGTCCACCCCGCCCACATAGGCATCGGCCTTGGCGATCACCTCCGCTTTGAGGACAGGGCTACCCGCTTGGGGAGCGAGGGTGCGCACCAAGCTGAGATCCAAGGTACCGCCGCCGAAATCCACCACCAGCACTAGGGATCCCGCCTGGCCAACCGCATAGCCCAGGGCTGCTGCCGTGGCTTCATCGACAATTTGAACGGGATCCCAGCCACAGGCACTGGCCACTCCCCGCAGCCAATTGAGGTAGCGCTCAAAAGAGCCGACAGGGGCGGTGAACACCAGCTGTTGCGGCTGCAGGTGTTCTTTCGGGACAGCTTCCATCACCGTCTGCAAAAAAGCTTGGGCCACCCTCTCGGCGTCGTAGCGCTCTCCATCTAGAACTCGCGGCGGAGGGACAAACTCCGCCACCAAGTCCCGCTTAAACCCCTGAAACAGCCGTTGCGGATCCACTGCCCCCCACCGACCGGCGCGCACGGTTTCCCCCACCAGGAGCTGGCCTTTTCCCTTCACGTAGACCAAGCTGGGAATAGCCGAGTGGTCTGGGCGAGAGAGGCCGGGAAGAGTGAGGAGACGGGGCACTGCTTGGGCGGGATCCCAAACTGCCACCACCGTGTTGCTGGTGCCAAAATCAATGGCTAGGGTCGCTTTGGGGGCAGGTGCCATCAGCTCAATCCTCCAGGCAGGGAACGGCTGACTTTGGCTGGGCAGAGGATGTGGTCACCGCGGCGGTAGCCGACAAAGCGAATGTAAACGGGATCCCCCTTCTGAATATCCGGCTGATCCGGCTGATGCCGTTGCGGATCGAAGGGGACGGATTCAAGGGGGCTGCCAATGGACTCATACCCCCAGTGCTGCAGCAGAGCGTCTAAGGAGCGAAACAGAGCTGTCACGTTTTGGGCCGGCCAATCGGGCTTGCGCTGGGCAATCTGGCGGACAGTGGGGTAGCTGGTGAGCAGCGGCTGCAGCAGAGAGAAGAGGACTTCTGAGGAATCGGTGGCTCCCATTTTGTCATTCCCGTTGAGGCGCAGCAGGGATCCCAAATCCCACTGCAGAGCGGCAGCCAACTTTTGCAGTTGCTCCAGGCGCAGGGATCCCCACTTCCCCTGGCGCACCTGATCAAGGGCGCGGCGGCTGATCCCGGCCTGGGCCTGTAAAGCGCGCCAAGAAGACAGGCCAACAACCCGCATCCGCTCCAGCAGGCAATCATCCAGAGGTTTCTTCACCATCGTTTTTGCCAGGGATCCCTACCGATCTTGTCCCAGATTCGGGGCTTGGCTCAGGGATCGGCAAGGCGCAGGGAACGGCTTATGGCTTCCACATCCCGGTCATAACGGTCACGCCGGTTGGCCGGATACACGAATTCAAAGCCAGCCTGCAGGGAAGGACGGACGATTTTTTTGAGATAGAAAATCCGCTGGCCAAAGTCCTCGTAGCCGGAGACCACGAAGAAATCCCGGCCAACGGTTTGGTAAGTAACCTGGCGCTGGTTTTCCCGGCTGCGGCGAAGTTCTTCCTGCAGGGCGCTGGCAGGGGTTTCTTGAAAGATGTTGTACCCACCCCAAACCCGCAGCTCAGCCCCGTCTTGACCGAGGAACACTTGGCCGTCGCCATTGTCGGATTCCCCTTGCGGGATAAAGTCTGCCGGGTAGTCGATGCGGTAGCCGAAACGGGCATTGAGATAGGGCCGGAAACCGGCTTGGGCAACGGGAAGGGCGGGGGCGGGAGCAATGACGGGGATCCCCGCTCCTAGGATCAGTCCGGCAAGCAGACAAGCTAGGCGAGCAGCAGACTTCATGGTTTTGATTGCTCTAATCTGTAGCTATCCTAAGCTCTCTCACCTCCAGCCCCTCTCCTAGGGGGACAGAATTTGGTTTGTCCAAGCTGATACATTCACGCTGAACTCTCCTGAACATGGTTCAGGAAAGAAGCGATCGCATCCTGCCTATCTCTGAGCAGGAAGGCGGTATCCCGCAAAGCCCTGAGGAATACCCCCCGAGCGCTTTCCCCCTTCACTTCCCGGCAACCGTTGCGGTGGACTCAAGGATCAGGGGGAAACTTGGTCTACTATATCCCTCTCAATGACTTTTGCCAAACCGCCTAAAGCTCAGTAAATTCAGCAAAGTTCAGGGTTTTGGGGGTTAGAGGCATGCTCTTTCCCAAAAGACAAAGGGAATAGGAATCCAAGTTTCACTGCCGTTGAGAATGGGTCGGTTGCGCCGCTTGTATCTGGGTGCCACTTAAAATAGTAGGTATAGCATCTTTTTCGAGAGTTTGAAATAAAATACCGATTTTTGGGCCACTATTTTGTTTTGTCGACCAAGTTTAAGTTTGCCGATCAACATCAGGGTTTTGGCCGGAGCGCAGCCGTTCAATTTCTTCTCTTGCCCGCTGGATAGCGCCGCAGTTGTCTACTGCTGCCCAGGTGGAGGCCAGAAACAGTCCGGGTAGGGAAACCTCTCCCTCGTCGTCGCTAAACAAGACGCCAAGGAAGAAACACCAGCCCAGAAAAACCATCAAAGCTTTCCACCGCCGCGTGTAGAGGTAGGCTCCGAAGGCAAGCAGAATAGACAGAAGGATCACCATCCCCTCGGACTTTTGAGAAAGGGCATAGGTGCGCCGCACCTCTTCATCTCTGCGCTTTTGATCTTCTTGCTGGAGCAACTCTTGCAGATGCTTGTCCATAAGGCCGCCTCAAAATCGGACGGCCTTATCTTAAAAATCCTGGGAAGACCCTTGTTCAAAACAACTTTTCGGGATCCCACGGCAGAAGAAGAGAGGCGAGACTGGTCATCGCCCCTTCCTTCTGTAGAATGGGAAAGCCTCTCTCTAGTTGCAGGCTACAAGGCCCGGACGGACTCTGCCATGACCTCAGCTTCTTTTGCTTTTTCCCCTCGTGTTTTGGATCCTCTCGACCCTCAAGTGCGTCCGGATCCCCAGGGGCGGTTTGGGCCGTTTGGGGGTCGGTTTGTGCCGGAAACCCTGATGAGCGCCCTAACGGAGCTGGAGGAAGCCTTTGAGCATCACTGGCGGGATCCCGACTTTCGCGCCGAGTTTCACAACCTGTTGCGGGATTTTGTTGGGCGGCCCAGCCCCCTCTACTTTGCCCAGCGGCTAACCGAATACTACGGCGGCCCGCAGATCTACCTCAAACGGGAAGATCTCAACCACACCGGCGCCCACAAGATCAACAACGCCCTTGGCCAAGTGCTGCTGGCGGTGCGCATGGGCAAGCGGCGGATCATTGCCGAGACTGGCGCCGGCCAACATGGGGTGGCCACGGCAACCGTGTGCGCCCGCTTTGGCCTAGAATGCGTCATCTACATGGGGGCGCTGGATATGGAGCGGCAGGCCCCCAATGTGCAGCGGATGCGCCTTTTGGGCGCTGAGGTGCGGGGAGTGGAATCGGGCACGCGCACCCTCAAAGACGCCCTCTCCGAGGCGATCCGCGACTGGGTGACGAATGTGGAGACCACCCACTATGTGATCGGTACGGTGGCAGGGCCCCACCCTTACCCGAAGCTGGTGCGGGCCTTTCACGATGTCATCGGCCAGGAGACGCGGCAGCAGTGCCAGGAAAAATGGGGAGGGCTGCCGGATGTGTTGCTGGCCTGTGTGGGGGGTGGATCCAACGCGCTGGGGCTGTTCAACGAGTTTGTCCGGGATCCCCAGGTGCGACTGATCGGCATCGAAGCCGCCGGAGAAGGGCTGCACACGCCCCGCCACGCTGCCACCCTCAACCGCGGTCGCATCGGGGTCTTGCACGGGGCGATGAGCTACCTGCTGCAGGATGAAGAAGGTCAGGTGCAGGAGGCCCACTCCATCAGCGCCGGCTTGGATTATCCTGGCGTGGGGCCAGAGCACAGCTACCTAAAAGAAATCGGGCGGGCCGAGTACTACGCGGTTACTGACGACGAAGCGGTGGAAGCGCTGCTGCTGCTGTCGCGCCTGGAGGGGATCATCCCCGCGTTGGAGACGGCCCACGCTCTGGCCTATCTGAAAACCCTGGCCCCGCAGCAAGGACTCCGTCCCGCTAACGCGATCGGCCCTCAGCAGCGGGTGGTGGTCAACTGTTCTGGGCGCGGCGACAAGGATCTAAACACCGTTTTCAAGTATTTGCAGCAGCGGGGACGTAGCTTCTAGAGTACGGTTGTTGTGACCACCAACGGGATTCTCTTGGGTGTTCACCTGCCGAGTTCACTTCACGGTTCGATTGCTGGGTCTTCAAGGACTCCGTCCCGCTAACGCGATCGGCCTGCTCCTGGCTGCGGGGCTGGGCTTGTGGACGGGATCCCTGCCGCAGCCTTCTGAGACAACTGCCCCTGTTCCTCCGCCGGAGTCCATGGGTGCCTCGCACCGCTTACGGGATCGCACTGGCGGGACGGAGTCCGATTCAGAAGGGATCCCCTCCCCCACCCGGCGACCACCTCTCCCTGACACCCTGCCGGCACTGGCGCGTCAGGCCATTGCCTACTACTTCGCCACCAGCCAGGTGCTGCCACCTCCAGAGGAGATCCCGCCCCACTGGCGGCGCTCTGCGGGGGTTTTTGTAACGGTGAGTACAGAGGGTCGGCCCCGTGGCTGCTGGGGCAGCTTGGATCCCAGCGGCGAGGACCTGGTCAGGGCCACCATCCGGGCGGCGGTGGGGGCAGTCACCCGCGATTGGCGCTACGTACCTCTGCAACCCGGGGAGCTGGAGTCGGCCTCCATTCAGGTAGCCATTGTGCGGCGGGTGGTGCCCATTGCGTCGGCGGGACGGAGTCCTTTTGCCGCTGTGGAGCAGGTGGATCCCACCCGCATGGGCCTATTTGTCCGCTCTGGAACCCGGGGAGCGGTGTTGCTGCCGGGAGAGGCTTTGACGACAGAATGGCAGCTTGCTACCGCTAAGAGGTTGGCCGGGATCCCTGTCGACCAGCCGGTGGAGCTGTTTCGCGTGGAGGCAGAGCTGCTGCATGAGTTTTGAGGAGGGGGCAGATCTCAGCGCTTCGCACCGCTGTCGTGAATGGCTGGCAGCCGTGCTGGGCAACACTCACGTGCGCTGGGGTTGGTTTGTGGAGGAGACCCTGGTGAAGGTGGAGCGGTTTCCTGCTCACCAGCCCTTGTCCTGGCCGCAGCAGACAGAGCTGTGGCTGGCTCCTGTGGGCTCTGCCCCCCTGCCGCCAGCATCGCCCTGGGTGCATCGATTGGAGCTATCGCAGGTGCCGCTGCGGGATCCCTACCCGGGGTTGGGGCTGGATCGGGCTTTGGCCCTGTGGGCTGCCGGGATCCACTACGGCTGGCCCTGTTTGGTCATCGACGCGGGTACTGCCCTGACCCTCACAGGAGCTGACTCTGAAGGATCCCTGGTGGGAGGGGCCATCTTGCCCGGCCTGGGGTTGCAGGCGCAGGCGTTGGCTGATCACACAGCCCTGCTGCCCAAAGTGCAGTGGGATCCGCAGGATCCCTTGCCCCCTCGCTGGGCCAACGACACCGTGGCTGCCATCCGCAGCGGCATCCTCCACACCCTCTTGGCTGGCTTGCGCGAGTTCATTGCCGACTGGCGTCGCCGCTTTCCCCAAGGCCCCCTGCTGCTGACCGGCGGGGATGGGAAGTGGCTCCACCCTCACTTGGGCCCGCTTGACCCAGAGCTGCGCTGGGATCCCCACCTGGTGTTGCGGGGAATTGCCGGCTGCCGCCAGCTGCACCGCACTGCCCGCCACTCCCCTAGTGCAGAATAGAAAACAGTCTCTCCCAGCCGCCTGCGAGTAACGGCTTCTTGCTTGGGGATCCCATGGCCAACGGCAACTCCTTCGGTGTCCTGTTTTGCGTGACCACCTATGGCGAGTCCCACGGGGGGGCGGTGGGGGTGGTGGTGGATGGCTGCCCGCCGCGGCTGCCCTTGAGCGAGGCCGACATTCAGGCAGAGCTGGATCGGCGGCGTCCTGGCCAGAGCCCCATCACGACGCCGCGCCAGGAAGCCGATCGCTGCGAGATCACTTCGGGAGTCTTCCAGGGCCTCACCCTTGGCACCCCCATCCACATCCTGGTACGCAACCAGGATGCCCGCCCCCAGGACTACCAGGAGATGGCCACCACCTTCCGCCCTTCCCATGCCGATGCCACCTACCAGGCCAAGTACGGCATCCGCAACTGGCAGGGGGGCGGACGGGCCTCAGCGCGAGAAACCATTGGCCGGGTGGCTGCCGGGGCCATTGCCAAGAAGATCCTGCGCCTAGCGGCAGGGGTGGAGATCTTGGCCTACGTGCAGCGGGTAAAAGACGTGGAAGCCCAGGTGGATCCCAGCTCGGTAACTGCAGAGCAGGTGGAAGCCAACATCGTCCGTTGCCCCGATCCAGAAGCGGCAGCAGCGATGATCCAAAAAATCGAAGAGGCGGCGCGGGAGGGGGATTCCCTAGGGGGTGTGGTGGAATGTGTGGCCCGCAACGTGCCGCGCGGGCTGGGATCCCCGGTGTTTGACAAGCTGGAGGCCGACTTGGCCAAGGCGGTGATGTCCCTGCCAGCCAGCAAGGGGTTTGAGATTGGCTCGGGGTTTGCCGGCACCTACCTGACGGGCAAGCAGCACAACGACGAGTTTTACATGACCCCCGGCGGCTGGCGCACCCGCAGCAACCGCTCCGGCGGCATCCAGGGGGGCATCAGCAACGGCGAAGACATCGTCCTGCGGGTAGCCTTTAAGCCCACTGCCACCATTCGCCAGCCTCAAAACACCGTCACCCTCAATGGGCAAGAGACGGTTTTGGCGGCGCGGGGACGCCACGATCCCTGTGTCTTGCCGCGGGCAGTGCCGATGGTGGAGGCGATGGTGGCCCTGGTCCTCTGCGACCATCTGCTGCGCCACCACGCCCAGTGCGGATCCCTGGTCTTGTCGGAGGTGCCCCTCCCTGTCGCCGCTGCTCCCCAGGCCTAGGAGTCCCCGGCTATGGCCAAGGCCAAAACCGTCTGGGAGTGCAGCCAGTGCGGCGAGCGCTATGCCAAGTTTTTGGGCCGCTGCGACCATTGCGGCGCCTGGAACACCCTGACGGAAGTGGTCGTCGCCCCAGCGGCCAAGTCCCCACGGGCCCAAGCCCTCGCTCCTAGGTCCAACCGCGCCAATGGGATCCCCCGGTCGGCCCTCCCCCTCTCCCAGGTCTCCTCAGATCGCCACCCTCGCCTCTCCTCCGGCTATGGCGAGTTTGACCGGGTGTTGGGAGGTGGCATTGTGCCGGGATCCCTGGTGTTGATTGGCGGGGATCCGGGCATTGGCAAGAGCACCCTGCTGCTGCAGAGCGCTGCCCACCTGGCCAAGAGCGGGCCCATCTTATACGTGTCGGGGGAAGAATCAGCCCAGCAGATCAAGCTACGCGCCGAGCGGCTGGGGGTGGAAAGCGAGCAGCTCTACCTCTTGGCCGAGACCGACCTGGAGGCCATCGTGGCGGAGATCCAGGCTCTGCAACCGCAGGTGGCGGTGATCGACAGCATTCAAGCCATCTTCTGGGGGCAACTCACCTCGGCGCCGGGATCCGTTTCCCAGGTGCGGGAATGCACCGGCCTGTTAATGCGGCTGGCCAAAAAACTGGGGGTGGCTCTGCTGATTGTAGGCCATGTTACCAAAGACGGATCCCTGGCCGGGCCGAAGGTGCTGGAGCATTTGGTGGACACGGTCTTGTACTTTGAGGGGGATCGCTTCCAAAGCCACCGCCTATTGCGCGCCGTCAAAAACCGCTTTGGGGCAGCCCAGGAAATGGGTGTTTTTGAGATGACCGCCTCTGGCTTGGTGGAGGTGGAGAACCCCTCGCAGCTTTTTTTGAGTAGCCGGGATCAGGCCATGCCCGGAACAGCCACCATCGTTGCCTGCGAGGGCACCCGCCCCTTGGTGGTGGAAGTGCAGGCCCTAGTCAGCCCCACCAGCTACAGTTCCCCCCGCCGCACCTCAACCGGCATTGAAATCAACCGCTTTTTGCAGATCTTGGCCGTGCTGGAAAAACGGGTGGGGATCCCGCTTTCCAAATACGATGCTTACATCGCCTCTGCCGGCGGCATTCAGGTAGCCGAGCCAGCTGCCGACTTGGGGGTAGCAGTGGCCGTGGCCGCCAGCTTCCGGGATCGCCAAGTGGATCCTTTTACAGTCCTGATTGGCGAGGTGGGACTGGGGGGGCAGGTGCGCCCGGTGGCCCAGTTGGAGCAGCGCTTGAAAGAAGCCAGCAAACTGGGGTTTCGCCACGCCATCATCCCCAACAGCCCTGTGTTGTCGGATCACGGCCTGCGCCTGAGTCGGGTGCAGCGGGTGTTGGAAGCCCTGCTGGTGGCTGTGCCCGGTTCCCAGAGCGCAGAGTGAACATCCCCTTGCCTTCCACCCGTCGCCGGCTGCTGGGCTCTGCTGCGCCTATCTCCAAAGGCCAAGCAAGGACTCCGTCCCGCTAACGCGATTGGACTCCGTCCCGCTAACGCGATCGGCATCCGCTGCTTCGGTGGCATGTCCATCATGTTCCCGAAAACTTTTGTTACCCTCGAAAAAGGCTACGCCTGCTGGGCAAACAGCTCAGCAGCCTTAGCTGAGCCCTAGTCCGTAGTTAGCAACACCAGCAAGGGATCCCGGTGAGCATGGTTTCCGCACCCTCCAGCCCAGTCCAGCCCTCGATGCCAGAGACGGCATTTCCTCCGCCACCGGATAAAGGCTACACCCGCTGCGCGAACAGCGACCTGGTCATCGAGGATGATGAGCCCGCGGACAGCATTCTCTCCAAAAAGCTGCAGCGCCTGCTCACCAGCGCTCTCTACGCCTCCTTCCAGCCCAAGGCCGAAGACACGGGGGAGCTGATCCCCTTTTTGGCCACAGCCAATATTGGCCTGTTCTCTGCCCTCAAACTGCCCCCCCTGATGCCCGATGTGACGCTCAGCCTGGAGGTGGCTCCCCCCGCCAGCTTTGAGCGCAAGGAAGATCGCACCTACCTGGTCTGGGAGATGGGTAAGCCGCCGGATGTGGTCATTGAGATTGTCTCCAAGCGCAAAGGGGAAGAGCTGGGCCGCAAACGCAAAGACTATGCCCGCGCCGGCGTCAGCTACTACGCGGTCTACGATCGCACAGCGGGCGTAGCCTCTCCCTTGCGGCAACTAAGGGAACTGCAGGGATCCCCTCTGGCCCTTTTTCAGCGGCGGGGGGGTGAGTTTGTCCCCTTCGCGTCCACCTGGCTGGAGGACAAAGGACTCCGTCCCGCTAACGCGAAAAGACTCCGTCCCGCTAACGCGATCGGGCTGGGCTTAACCCTCTGGCAGCGATCCTTTGAGGTCGTGAATACCGAATGGCTACGCTGGTGTGATCGGGAGGGGCAGGTTTTGCCCACCGGCGAAGAAAAGGCTGCTCTGGAACAACAGCGCGCTGAGGCAGAACGCCAACGGGCCGAAGCCCTTTTGGAGCTGCTGCGTTCCCACGGCAAAGGACTCCGTCCCGCTAACGCGAAAGGACTCCGTCCCGCTAACGCGATCGCACCGCCGGCAGCCTGAAAAATCCCGTCCCTAACGGGGCTTCCATTGTCCATTGCCTATCCACCGCCATGTCCACTCTCCCCAGCAGCAGCGAAGCCGCCCAACGGGCCGCCCGCCTGGAAAAAGCCCAACACCTGCGGGAACAAGGGATCCCGCCCTATGCCTATTCTTTTCCTGTTACCCATCTGGCTGCCGAGCTGCAGGAGCAATTTGCCGACCTAGAGCCCGGCGGCGAGCGGGAGGATGTGCAGGTGGCGGTGGCCGGGCGGATCCGGGCGCGGCGGGTCATGGGCAAGCTGGCTTTCTTTACCCTTCAGGATCGCTCCGGCACCATTCAGCTTTATCTAGACAAGAAACGGCTGACGGAGCAGATGGGGGAGCTGGCCTTCAAGAACCTGGACAAGCTCATCGACGTTGGCGATTGGCTGGGGGCCAAGGGCTGCCTGAAGCGTACCGAAAAAGGGGAATTGTCGGTGCGGGTGGATGAATACCAAGTGCTGACCAAGGCCCTGCTGCCGCTGCCGGACAAGTGGCACGGCCTGCGGGATGTGGAGAAACGCTACCGCCAGCGCTACGTCGATCTCATCGTCAACCCTGAGGTCAAGCAGACCTTGCTCGACCGCGCCCAGATCATCCGCTCCCTGCGGCAGACTCTGGAAGAGCGAGGTTTTGTGGAAATTGAGACGCCAGTGTTGCAGGTGATCCCCGGCGGGGCGGAGGCGCGGCCTTTTGTTACCCACCACAACGCCCTGGATCTGGATCTCTACTTGCGCATTGCCACCGAGCTGCACCTGAAGCGGCTGGTGGTGGGCGGGATCGAGCGAGTCTATGAAATTGGGCGGGTCTTTCGCAACGAAGGCATCTCCACCCGCCACAACCCGGAGTTCACCTCTCTAGAGGCCTATCAAGCCTTCGCCGACTACCACACCATGATGGAGCTGACGGAAACCCTGGTCTGCAACGCCGCCCTGGCGGTGCGGGGATCCCTGCAGCTCACCTACCAAGGGGAAGCCATCGACCTCACCCCTCCCTGGCGACGGGTGACGATGCAGGAGCTGGTGGAGGAGGCCACTGGCATTTTCATCGATGTGGAAAAGGGATGCCCTGAAGAGCTCTTGCCGGCCTTGGCCGCCCAAGGGATCCCCGATCTCTCCCCCCAGGACTCCCCCGGCCAGTTGCTGGTCAAAGCCTTTGAGCACTGCTGCGAGAGCCGCCTGCGCCAGCCCACCTTTGTTCTGGACTATCCCCTGGAGGTGTGTCCCCTCACCAAGCCCCACCGCAGCAAACCGGGGTTGGCCGAGCGCTTCGAGCTGTTCATCGTTGGGCGGGAGACGGCCAACGCCTACTCCGAGCTCACCGATCCGGTGGATCAGCGGCAGCGGCTGGAGGCCCAGGCAGCCCTGAAGGCAGCCGGCGATGAAGAGGCCCATTTTCTGGATGAAGACTTTCTCACCGCCTTGGAATATGGCCTGCCCCCCACAGGTGGCCTGGGCGTGGGGATCGACCGCTTGGTGATGCTGCTGTGCGACGCTCCCAGCATTCGCGATGTCATTGCCTTTCCGCTGCTGCGGCCCGAGACGGGAGAAGTGGCGGAGGAGGCTTGAGCCGATCCCTCTAACTGTCCATTCAAATCCCATCGATTTCTAAGAGAGGTTGGAGGTGGCCGCGGCGACGGCGCGGAGCCTTTGGGAAGTGTCTCAACCTATTTTGAAATAACTAGCGATAACGTCTTCCAAAAGCCGACCTTCGTACCCTTGCATCTGGAGGGCAGCCTGGAAATCCTGGCAGGCTCTCTGCCAATCCCCAAGGGCAGTCCGGGCCAGGGCGCGGTTGAAGTGGGCTTTGAGGTGGCAGGGATCCCTATCGCTCGCGTCAGCAGTGCAGAGTGTTATGGCTTGGTCGTAGTCGCGGATGGCCGCCGAAAAATCCCCCTGTTGGGCGTAGGCCCAGCCGCGGTTGTTCAAAACCCAGACCCGCTCCTGGGGATCCAGCTCCAGTTGCAGCAGTCGGGTGTAGTCTTCTATCGCTTTGTCCGTCTGTCCCTCGCCATCCCACAGGAGAGCTCGGTGGAGCAAAGCAGAGTGCTCCTGGGGGTTCAAGGCCAGGGCCTGCGTGTAGTCGGCAATGGCCAGCTCAGGGCAATTGGCCTGCCGGTGTAGATCCCCCCGTTGACGGTAGGCCAGGGCAGCATTGGCCACCCCCCAGTCTCGGTCAAGACTCAGGGCTTGGTCGAGATCCGCCAGTGCCATCTCTTGATCCCCCAAAGCCAGATGCACCGTTGCCCGCAAAGCAAAAGCCTGAGAAGCCTGCGGTTGCTGCTGGATCAGCGCCGTGAAATCGGCCAACGCCCCAGCCAGATCCCCCCTCTCTTGGCGACACAAGCCCCGATACAACAGGGCTTCGGTGACCAGCACTTCTGGATCCCCTGGGCTGGCCAGCTCCAAGACCCGATCCCAATCGGCTATTGCCCCCTCCAGGTTGTGGCGCAGGCGGCGGACTTGGGCCCGCTTCAGGTGGGCCTCCAGATAGAGCTGCCGGGACTGTTCCCCGTCTTGGGCCTCTTCCTGGATGACTTGGTCGAAGTCGGATTCAGCCTGCGCGTAGTACCCCAGCTCCAAGGACTCCGTCCCGCTGACGCGATCCTGCTCCGCACGGTTGGTAGGGCCATCGGTGCCGCGCACTGCCAACGTCAACAACAGAGAGCCGCGGGCCAAGCGGGCCATCCTGTGTTGGGGATCCCGCTGCAGCAAGCGGTTGAGATCTTGCAAGGCCGCTTCGGTCTGACCCAACTGCTGCAGGGCTTGTCCTCGGTGCCACAGCGCTTCCCTGTGGTCAGGATCCTGCTGCAAAACCCGGCTGAGATCCTGAATGGCGGAATCCCAGTTGCCCACCTGTCCATGGGCCATGCCCCGTCCCAGCCAAGCCGTCCAGTCCTGAGGATCCTGCCGCAACACCTCGTCGTAGTCGGCAATGGCCTCTGGCCACCGGCCCAGCTGTCGGCACAACTCAGCTCGCTCTTGGCGCAGATCCCGCCGTTCCGGCTGCAAGCGCACCGCCTCGTTCAACTGCTCCAAGGCCGCCTGCAGATCTCCCGTCTGGATTTGGGCCCGCGCCAGATCTCGGCGGATATCCGCCTCGGCCACTGCCACCCCCAGCGCCAAAGCCTGGTGGTAATCCTGGATGGCCCCCAGCCCATCTCCCAGAGCAGCCCGCACTTGGCCGCGATGGAAATAAGCCAAGCCCGACTGAGGATCCCCTTGCAGAGCTTGGTCGAAATCGGCCAGCGCTCCCTGCCAATCCCCCAACCGTTGCCGTGCCATACCGCGGCGCAGATGGGCATTCAACAGCAGCTCCGGCCCGCGTGGGATCCCAGGCCTCGCCGCCCACTGCAACACCTGCGAGAAGTCCTCACAGGCTGCCGGCCAATCTTCCCGCTCAGCATGGAGTTGGCCGCGGTTGAAGTAGAGCTGAGGGTTCTGCGGATCCCGCTCCAGGGCAGCTGTATAATCCCGCAGAGCCGCCAGGGGATCCCCCAACAGCCAATGGATTCGCCCGCGGCTGCTGTAGGCACTGGCATCTTGGGGATCCAAAGCAATGGCCTGGTTCAAGTCGGACAAAGCCGCTTCGATGTTGCCCAAGTCCAGGTGGGCAATGCCTCGGTTGAGGTAGGCTTTGGCCATTTGGGGATCCAGCTCCAGGGCGCGGTTGAAGTCTGCCAGAGCGCCGCCGGGATCCCCCAGCCCCTGGCGAGCCAAGCCCCGGCAGAGATAGGCCCGCGACAGGTTGGGATCCAGACGGAGAGCCTGTTCACAATCGGCCAGCGCCGGCTCCAGGGTGTTGCTGCTCAGGTAGGCCATGGCCCGCTGCAAGTAGAGATCCGCCTGGGCTGCCGCCTCTGCCTCAGGTAGCTCAGTGGCCTCAGCAGACCGTAGGGATAGGGCCTGAGAAAAGTCTTCAACAGCCCCCTGGGGATCCCCCAACGCTTGCCGGGCCAGGCCCCGGTGGTAATAGGCTTTGCCGTGGCGAGGATCCAACTGCAGCGCTTGGGTGTAGTCCTCGACAGCCCCTTGCAAATCTGACAACTGGACCCGCGCCACTCCCCGGTTGAAGTAGGCTTCCCCGTCCTGAGGGTCCCGCTTGATCACCTCGGAAAAATCGGCTGCTGCCCCCTGCGCATCTCCCAGATGGCCGCGCACCACGCCGCGGTTGAAATAGGCCCGCACATCTTCCGGGTTGAGCTCAATGGCCCGCGAATAGTCTTCGATGGCCTGCTGCTGCTGATTGAGTTGCCGGTAAGCATTGCCACGGTTGTAGTAGGCCACCGCCCATTGTGGGTTGAGGCCGAGAGCCTGGGTGTAGTCGGCAACAGCTCCCTCGTAGTCCTCCAGCCGGTAGCGGGCAATGCCGCGGTTGAAATAGGCGCGGGCGTCCCCTGCCAGTTGAATGACTTGGGTGTAATCTGCGATGGCCCCTGCCAAGTCCCCACTTTTGTAGCGGGCGCTGCCCCGCTGGCTGTAGGCGCGGCTATTTTGGGGATCCAATTGAATGGCCAACGTACAGTCGGCAATCGCCCCCTGGAAATCCCCTTGGCGGGCTTTCTCCTGTGCGCGGGCCAACAGGCGCGTCACCAAAACCTGATCCACCGAAACATCGCCGAGCGTCGCCTCTTGGGGAAAAGGCAACAGGGGCCGCAGCGCCTCCAACACTTCAGCAGCGGACTGGAAGCGCTCTTGCCAGTGGGGGCAGATCAGGCGATCCAAAATCTCGGCCAGCTCCTCGCTGACCTGAACCAAATCCCGCCAGAGCAGTTGGCCGGTGCGGGGATCATCCCGGATCTTATGGGGAGGACGACCGGTGAGGGCTTGGATGGCCAGCACCCCTACGGAGTACAGGTCGCTGCAGGGCTGGGGCTTGCCGTTGAGCTGTTCGGGCGCCATGTAGCCAACCGAGCCAATCACCGTCGCCAACTGAGTTTGGCCGGGGGCATGGCTGACCAACCGCCCCACTTCCTTGACTGCCCCAAAGTCGATCAACACCAACTTGCCATCGGCATCGCGGCGCATCAGGTTGGCCGGCTTGATATCCCGATGGACGATCTGGTGGGCGTGTACATGGCGCAGGATCTCCAAAATATCCCACAACAGTTTCAAAACCTCGGCCTCGCTCAGCGGCTTGCCCGGGATCAGCTCCTGGCTGAGATCATGCCCGGCAACAAACTCTTGCACCAAGTAAAAATCCTGATCCTGCTCGAAGTGGGCCAAAAGGCGGGGCACTTGGTCGAAGTGGTTGAGCCGGTTGAGAACCTTGGCTTCCCGTTCAAAGAGCTTGCGAGCCGTGGCCAACGTATAGGGATCCGTGGAGAGGGGGCGAAGGCGCTTGACGACGCAAGGGCTATCGAAGGTGTCTTGATCCACCGCCTTGTAGGTTACGCCAAACCCTCCTTCCCCGAGGGGATGGAGAATGCGATAGCGTCCCCTGAGCACACTTCCCGCTCTGATCTTGTCTTCCATAGCCAAGCCAGTCGCCTGAGCGGAGCAGCCTTTTGCCACTACGAGCTGGCTCGATTCTGCCACAGGCCGACGCCCTTGGGCGGAGCAACCCACAGCTCCTATCCAGGGTCTTTTTCTGCTTTTTCTTTTCGCGATCTTCAATGTCTGTAACAATTCAGTCAGAGAGAAACCGCGATCTGACCTCGCCGCTCTTCAAAATCGCTGATCAGCAGTCTCACCTCGATCTGCCATTCCCCCGCCAGGGCCAGAGGCACATTTTCCACCACAAATTGGCCAGGCCTATCCGGCGCTACAGTACGGCGTAGAGGGGGGATCCCGTGTTCCGGCAGGGAAAACCCAAGGGTCAATTCCTGGGCCGGGACTCCCTTCACCTCAGCCCGAATTTGATTTTCCCCAGGACGACAGGGCAGAATCCTCAGGTGCAGGCTGCCTTCCGGCCAGTTCAAGCGCTCTTCACAACTGGTCTGCAAGCCCGACTCCAGTGGGGCTCCCATGCCCTGCCTCCCATGAC
Source organism: Thermostichus sp. OS-CIW-29 (assembly GCF_054058195.1). NCBI lineage: Bacteria > Bacillati > Cyanobacteriota > Cyanophyceae > Thermostichales > Thermostichaceae > Thermostichus > Thermostichus sp. OS-CIW-29. The sequence continues at coordinate 12,654 of NZ_JBSSAB010000038.1, read as the reverse complement.
TGGGGGGAGCCTGGGCCACCAGGAAGCTGGTCAAGCCCAGCACCAGAATCAGCCCCACCAACTCCAGGCGGACGATCCGGCGCAGCGACCGGCCCGCGGCCTGTCCACCTTGCTGTAATCCCGGCACCAGCCGAAACTTGTTGTGGGCGCCCAGCCCCACCATCATCAGCACCAGCAGCAGCTTGGCCCAGAGATACTGGCCGTAGGGATGATCCCAGTGCCAGCCGCGGTGGATCCCACCCATCCCCACCCCCGCCAGGATAAGCCCCGGTACCGCCCAGGTGGCCACGTCAGAAAACCGTTGGATGATGCCTACAGATGGGTAGGGAGCAGATTCCTTGCCCAGCAGGCGCTCCAGCCCCCACAACCCTCCCAACCAGAAAGCTGAACCGGCCAGATGCAGCCCCAGCAGCGCCATTGTCCCCATCGGATGCTCACTGGTGAGAGCATGGCCAATGGGCAAAAAGGAGCCGAGCACCAACACCGACCCCATACCGCTGGCCCAGACGGCACCTCCCTCACAGGCCCAGATCAGGATCCCTAGCCCCACCAGCCGCAGCCCTGTACCCCAACCGTAGGGAGAAAGCATCACACGCAGCAGCTCTCGCCCATTGAAGTGGGGGTAAAGCTGGGCCAAATGCAGACTGAAGGCCACCGCGGTCAAACTGAGGGTGATCCAAGCTGTCGCAAAAGCCCAAGATAAGGGCTCCGCCCCGCTGACGCGATCAGAATCGGCGAAACTGCTCCGCTGCCCCCGCAACAGTCGCCACCAGCCCAGCACCCCCACCACAAAGAGGCTGCCCAAGTAGATCCCCCAGCGTACCCCCACCAGCGGCCAGTACAAGGGATCCCTTCCTTGGGCGTGAGCTGTCCTCGCCGCCTGCAATTGCCCAGGATCGGCTGCCCCCACCTGGAAGGCAAACGATCCACTCACCGGATGGGAATCGGCAGAAATGGCCCGCCAACTGACGATGTAAACTCCCTCGGGGATCCCCTGCGGCAAATCCCCCTGCGGTGCCTCACCCCTGGTCACCCGATTTTCTAAGGGCAGAGCTCGTCCGTTGCTGTCTAAAACCTGGAGCTGTGTGATCTGCACCGGCTCATTGAAAACAAGCCGCACCTGGGCCGGAGCTTCCTGCAGCACCGCCCCATCCTCTGGGAAGGTGGAGAGCAAGCTGGCATGGGCAAAAGCGGGCGGGATCCCGGCCACCCACAGCAAGGCGCAGAGGATCCCAGACCAAATCCAAGCAAAACCCCTTTTGGGATGAAACATGCTCCTAAGCAGACCGCTTAGCGGGTACCGTGACCATGCCCATGTCCATGCCCGTGGCCTTGCCCATGTCCACTGTCTCCACCTGTCAGCTTCAGCAGCGGGGCCGGCTCCGGCAAGCTCTTAGGATCCTCGCCCGGCTGCGCCACCTGGATCCAGCGGTGCATGCCTTTTTCGCACTCCTGGATCACCGGGATGGGGATGACCTCGCCGGGCCGATCCGGCAGCTTGGCGCGGATGCTGAACTCATCCATGAACTCATCGGGCAGCGAGCCGCCGCTCCAGATCACCTCGGCAACCGTTTCGGTAATCATCTTCCCATGCGACTCATAGGGGGTCTCCAGCGGCTTTTTGACCGTCTCGATTTTCCACAGGGGATGCACCATCGGCTTCACAGAGACGAATCCCTCCGGGATCTGCACCCGCAGGCGCACGGTCGGGGATCCATCGCAGCCATGGGGCACCCGAAAGGTGAGCTTGGCAAAGCTGCCCGCCGGGGCCTCTTTGGGATGGACGGTAACATGGGCCCAGGCAGAGGAAAGGGGTAAAAAACTCATTCCCAGGGCCAGCAGAGATTTCTTGGCCAGGGTCAAGTAACTTTGCAGACTGAACATTCGCAGATGCTCCTTATAAACCTGTAGGGAAAGAGAAAAATGCAGTGTTTGTTGGTCAAAACCTAGGGATGGTGATGGGATCCGTGGGATTCCATCAGGCTCATGCTGTGCTGGCCCCAACTGGAGAGACCCATGGACACCAGGCCGGCGCTGGCCAAGCCCATGGACACCAGCCCAAAGGAGAGAGCGCCCATGGCTACTAGGCCAATGGAGAGGATGCCGTGGGTGACCACGCCGATGGCTACCACCCCATGGGCAGAAATGCCCACCGCCACTAGCCCATGGGCCCCTATGCCCACTGAGAGAAGCTGGCGGCGGGATCCCTGTCCTTCACATCCCTGCTCGTGAGGCAGCCGCTCCACTGGTCTCCCCTGAAGCAGGGCTGGATCTTGAGTCCTCTCTTTGGACACTAGCCTCTACTCCAGTTGTGCTCAGCGCGATCCAAAACGTAGGCCGCCACCGCCTCGATCTCCTCCGGCTTGAGAATCTTGGCAAAAGCCGGCATGGCCCCTTTGCCGTTTCTCACTTGGGCCTGGATCAGCTCAGGGGTGTCTACGTGGTACTCATGAAGAGCCGCCAGAGAAAGGTTTTTCGCTGCCACCAAAGTGTTGCGCCCGTTCAAGTGACAACCCACACATTTGGCCTGAAAGACCTTGGCTCCCAAGGCCAAATCAGGCTCAGCAGAAGCCATTTGCGGGCCTAAAAAGAGGGCAAATACTGCCACCAAAAGCCCGATAAAAAGGTTGATCATTCGCATTTTCATCTCAGGGACTGACCGAAAACTAGCCTTTAAGGCCCGCCCATTATCCCAAGCCCGTTGGGCCAGGTCAAAAGACGGCCTGTCGAGCTTCCCCCGGCTACCATAAGGTCAGGATCCCCCGAAGCCATGAGCGGTCTGCCCCCCGATTTCATTCAGTTGGTGCGCCAAAAGGCCGACCTCGTGGAAGTGGTGGCCGAAAAAGTGGTGCTGCGCAAGCAGGGAAAGAACTTCGTTGGGCTTTGCCCTTTCCACAACGACCACAAACCCAGTTTTCAGGTCAGCCCCAGCAAGCAGATCTACAAGTGCTTCTCCTGCGGGGCAGGGGGAGATGTGCTGCGCTTTGTCATGCAGACCGAGCATCTCTCCTTTGCTGAGGCCGTGCGCCACTTGGCGCGGCGATACCACATACCTCTGCCCACCCGCAATCCCGAGGCGCAGCCCTTGGGATCCCTTGATGAGCGGGAGCTCTCCCACCGGGAAAAGCTGCTGGAGATTTTGGCCATGGCTGCCGATTTTTATCGGCATGCCCTCCGATCCCAGCTAGGATCCGCCGCCCGCCAGTACCTGCACAGCCGCCACCTGAGCGAAGAAACTTTGCAAAAATTTCAAATCGGCTTTGCTCCCCCCGGCTGGCAATCTCTCTACGAATACTTGGTCAACCACAAGCGCCAACCGGTCAAACTTTTAGAAGAGGCTGGATTGCTGGTTCCCCGCCAGCAGGGATCCGGCCACTACGACCGCTTTCGCAACCGGATCATGCTGCCCATTTTCGATGTGCAGGGGCGGGTGATCGGGTTTGCCGGCAGAGCCTTGGGGGAGTCAGGACAGCCCAAGTACCTCAACTCTCCAGAAACAGAGCTCTTCAACAAAAGCCAGGTGGTCTATGGCCTCAACTTTGCCCGCGATGCCATTGCCAAGGCCGATCAAGTCCTGGTGGTGGAAGGCTATTTCGATGTCATCGCCCTGCATCAGGCGGGAGTTGCCTATGCTGTAGCGGCCATGGGCACTGCTTTGACACCCCACCAGGTGAAGACCCTGCTGCGCTACACCCAGTCGAAGCGGCTGATCCTCAATTTTGATGCGGATCGGGCCGGTTTGAACGCCGCCAGCCGGGCCATTGAAGCCATTGAAGAACAAGCGCGGCGCGGAGAAATTGAGCTGCGCATTCTCACCCTTCCTGAGGGCAAAGATGCCGACGAGTTTTTGCGGGAGCACAGGGGCTCCGCCCCGCTGACACCAGCGGTTGCTGAACTGCAAACCCTGATTGAGCAGGCCCCCCTGTGGCTGGATTGGCGAATTGAACAGGTGTTGGCCGGTCGGGATCTGAGCCGGGCCACCGATTTTCAGCAGGCCCGTCAAGCCCTTGTGCAACTGCTGGCCGGTTTGGGTGGACAATGGCGCTCTTTGTATTTGCACAAAGTGGCAGAATTGCTCAGCCGCGGCAATGGTCGCCTCAGTCGAGATTTGGAAGAAGACCTGCGCCGAGCCGTGCGGCAGTACCGCTGGGCCAAACCCCAGCAACCTTCCCTCAATAAGGGATCCAAACTCTTGCAATCTGAGTCCCATCTTTTGCAGATCTTTCTGCATTTTGGCGAGTATCGCCGCGAAATTCGCCAAACTTTGCTGGAGCGAGAGCTGCAATTTAGCTTTCGCCCCCACCGCGAGTTGTGGCAGCGGATCTTGGAGCTGATCTCGGCTCAGCCGGAGCTGGAAGAGCAAGAAGAGACGTTGCTGACGGCTTTGCGCACCCTCTGTGCCCAAGATGAGCAGCTCAACGAGCGCCTCAGCCATCTGCTTTGGCTGGACGAAAACACCCGCGTAGCCCTGATGCGTCCACGGATGGTGGTGCGGGCCGCCATTGCCAACATGGAGCTGGAAATTCGCCAGAAGCGCTACCGCTACTGGACCCAACTGTGGGATCAAGCCTTTTCCGAAGGCAACACTGCCCTGGCCGCCCAGTACCAGGCCAGCATCCAGCAGGAATACCAAGCGATTCAGGCGCTGCAGCGGCAGGTGCAACTGAGCCTGGAAGACATGTCGGAAACCCCACTGGCCGAAGATTTATAGTCATTTCGATTCAAACTAGGACACTAAACCCATAACCCCATACTCGGCCAGAAGGCTTCTCTCTATAGCCCGAGTGTCTCACCCTAAACTGAACAGACTGTAGTGGCTGATGGACGGCCTGTTGCTGCTCAAAGGGGCTTCGCTCCCCTAGCGCGAGATCAGCTCCGCTTGCAACCGCTCTCGGGCCACCCGCAAAGCCTTTGGCAATTGTTCCGGCTGCTTGCCCCCGGCCTGGGCCAAGTTGGGCCGTCCGCCACCACCGCCCCCAGTCAGTTTGGCGATCTCGCCGACGAAGGATCCCGCCTTCAGGCCAAGTTGCTGCACAGCAGGGCTAAAGGCAGCCACCAGGCTGACCTTGCCGGCTTCCGGCACCGATCCCAGCACCACTGCCCCTTCCCCCAGCTTGGAGAGCAGATGCTCGGCAGCGGTTTTGAGGGCCTCAGGGGTGGTGGATCCCAGCTCGGCCACCAGCACCTTGAGATCTCCGACGGCAACCGCCTGGGCCAGCAGACCTTCGGCCTGTAGCAAGGCCAACTGGCTGCGCACCTCTTCCAGTTCCTTCTGGGCAGCTTTCAGCTCCGCCTGTAGGGCGGCAGCCCGCTCCGGCAGTTCCTGGGGCTTGGCTTTAAATTGAGCGCTCAGCTCCCGCACCACCCTGTCCCGTTCGTTCAGGTATTCCAGCACAGCCGGCCCGGCCACGGCCTCGATGCGGCGGATCCCAGCAGCCACTCCCGTCTCGGCGATGATCTTGAACAGGCCAATCTCAGCGGTGTTGTTGACGTGGGTGCCGCCACACAGCTCCATCGAGACCCCCGGAAAGTCGATTACCCGCACCTCGGCGCCGTATTTTTCCCCGAACATGGCCACGGCACCTCTGGCTTTGGCCTCGGCCAGGGGCATGATCGCCACCTGAGCAGCATGGGCCTCGGCGATCCAGGTGTTCACCAAGTTCTCGATCTGTTCCAGCTCCTCAGGGGTGACTGGCCGGGATAGGGTGAAATCAAAGCGCAGCCGGTCAAAGGCCACCAGGGATCCCGCCTGACCAATCGAGGGATCGACAATTCTTTTCAGGGCCGCCTGCAGCAGGTGGGTGGCGGTGTGGTGGGCTTGGGCGCGCCGCCGACAGGCCAGGTCAATCTGGGCTTGGACGGGATCCCCCACCCGCAGGATCCCGCGTTCCACATGGCCAAAGTGAACGAACAGATCCCCTTGCTTTTGCACATCTTCAACGCGCACCAGCAGGCCATCCCCGGAGAGGTAGCCCCGGTCACCAATTTGTCCACCGGCTTCGGCGTAGAAGGGCGTGCGATCCAAAACGATCTGCACTGCCTGCCCTGCCTCCACTTGGGGCACCGATTTTCCCCCGACCAGCAGGGCCTCGACCACACCGCGGGCGGAAGATTGGCTGTATCCCAAAAACTCCGTTTGGCTGAGGAAATCCGCCAACTCGTCCAGGGATCCCTGGGCTGTGAGGTCGATGGTTTGGTGGGCGGCGCGGGCCCGCTGCCGCTGTTTCTCCATCTCTTGCTCAAAGCCCTCCAGATCCACGCTGAAGCCGTGTTCCTGGGCAATTTCTTGGGTTAGCTCCAGCGGAAAACCGTAGGTATCGAAGAGCTTGAAGGCGTCGGCGCCGGAGATCTGCTTTGGCGAGCTGCTGTCACGGCGGGAAGATTCGACGGCAGTAAACAAATCCAGCAGTAGCCGTTCCCCCCGCTCCAGGGTTTTGAGAAATTGCTCTTCCTCCCGTTGCAGCTCGGTCTTGATCAGGGTTTCTCGCTCCCGCACCTGAGGATAGGCAGCCTCGGCCAACTGAATCGCGGTCTCGATTACCGGGATGGTGAAGGGCTCGCCAATCCCCAGCAATCGCCCGTGGCGCACCATTCGCCGGATCAGCCGCCGCAGCACATAGCCCCGATCCACATTGGAAGGAAGCACCCCATCGGCAATCAAATGCATCACTGCCCGCGCGTGATCCCCGATCACCTTCAGAGAGATCTGCTGCTCCGGGTTGGCCTTGGAGTAGTTCAGCCCGGCGATCCCAGCCGCCGTTTGAATGATGGGAAAGATCAAGTCCGTCTCGTAGTTGTTGGGCACCCCCTGCAACACCTGGGCCAACCGCTCCAACCCCAGGCCGGTGTCGATGTTTTGCTTGGCCAGGGGCATCAGGTGACCTTCGCTATCCCGGTTCAGCTCCATGAACACCAGGTTGTAGATCTCCAGAAAGCGGGAGTCATCCTCCAAATCGATCCGCTCATCCCCCAGCTCCGGCTTGAAGTCGTAGTAAATCTCAGAACAAGGGCCACAGGGGCCGGTGGGGCCGGCAGCCCAGAAATTATCCGCCTCTCCCATGCGCTGGATGCGGTGGGCCGGGATCCCTATCTCATCTCGCCAGAGGGCAAAAGCCTCCTCATCTTCGCGAAAGACGCTCACCACCAGCCGTTCCGGGGGCAGGCCGAACACCTCCGTCACCAGCTCCCAGGCCCAGGCAATGGCCTCTTTTTTGAAGTAGTCGCCAAAGCTGAAGTTGCCCAGCATCTCGAAGAAGGTGTGGTGGCGCGCCGTTCGGCCCACGTTCTCGATGTCGTTGGTGCGCACACATTTCTGGGCCGTTGTAACCCGTGGGTACTCCGGATCCCGTTGCCCCAGGAAAATGGGCTTAAAGGGCAACATGCCGGCAATGGTCAGCAGCACCGTCGGATCTTCCGGCACCAAGGAGGCGCTGGGCAACACCTGGTGGCCCCGCTGAGCGTAGAAGTCCAGAAAAGTTTGCCGAATGGCGGCACCGGAAAGCGCTGGAAACATGACAGGCGAAGATGGCTGTATTCATCAATTCTAAGTTTTCCCTCTGCAGGGCAGTCCAGCCCTTGTTGTTCTCCTCTGTTCCACCAAACCCCATCCGCCGACAACCTAAGCGATTTGTCCGATGAACCTCAGGGCGGGCAGACGCTAAGATCAGCCTGTCTGAGGCAGTTGTGCAAGATTTGTTTCTTCTTGGTCTAACCTGTATGTATCTCTCACAACTTGCCTGCCGACTTCTTGGCTCCGTCTCGGTTGTCCGGATCGCCAGCCGGTAACCCCAAACTGGTATGCCCACTTGCTACTGCCTTAACCCTGCCTGTTTGCACCCGGAAAACCCGGCGGATGCCTCTACCTGTGCCTCTTGTGGCCATCCCCTGCTGCTGCGCAATCGCTACCGGGCCTTCAAGCGCATCGGCCAGGGGGGATTTGGCTCTACCTTTTTGGCGCGGGATGAGGACATGCCCTCCAAACCTTGGCGGGTGATCAAGCAGTTGCGCCCGGTCGAGGGATCCCCGCAACTGGCCAAGCTGGCGGAGGAGCTCTTCAATCGCGAGGCCCAAGTGTTGGAGCGCCTGGGCGAACATTCGCAGATCCCCAAGCTCTACGCCCACTTTCAGGAAGGCGACAAGTTCTACTTGGTGCAGGAATTTATCCAGGGCACCACCCTCTCCCAAGAAATGCGTCGCAATGGGCCCTTCTCCGAAAAACAAACCCGGCAGGTGATGCAGGAGGTGCTGCTGATCCTCAGCTATGTCCACAGCCAAAACACGGTTCACCGAGACATTAAACCCGCCAACCTGATTCGTCGCAAAGAAGATGGTCGATTGGTGCTGATCGACTTTGGGGCCGTCAAGCAGCTCGGCCCGGGCCAGGATTCGGCAGAAGAGGCGACGGCCATTCGCTCGCTGGGCTTTTCTCCCCCGGAGCAAGTAGCCGGCCAGGCGGTCGGTCCCTCTAGCGATCTCTATGCTTTGGCGGCTACCTGCATCAACTTGATGACGTTGGAATCTCCGGCCAAGTTTTATAACCATGAAACGGGGCAGTGGGATTGGTCGGATGAACTGCAGCTTAGCCCGGAATTCGACGCCATTTTGCACCGCATGTTGCAGCCGGCCATCAATCAGCGCTTTGCCACCGCCACCGAGGTCTTGCGGGCGCTGCAAGGGATCCCGGTGGAAGAAGCACCGATTGTGTTGCCCAACTCCCCCCTGTCTGCCAATCCCAGCACATCGGTGATCTCCGGCTACTGGGCCAAGCGCCGCTCGGGTGGTTTCGTGCCCACACCCCTCCCTCCGTCCACCGCAGGGGGAATGACAGCCAGCAGCCCGCTATCCATCCCCTCTGAGTGGGGGAGCACCACCGGTTTTACCCAACTGGGCCGAGCCAGTAGCATCACAGGCGGCGGACGGATCAAGCCGGCCACCCCACCGCGGATCCCTTCCATGGCGGGGGCCGATCTACGGGGCAAGTCCTTTGCCAACCAAAACCTAGCCGGCTATGATTTGCGCCAGGCCGATCTGCGGGGGGCCGATTTCTCAGGGGCCAACTTGCAGGGGGCGGATCTGCGCGGGATCCTCTTCAACACCCCTCAACCCCATTGGCTACGGGTTTTGAGCCAACTGTCTGGATCGGCCAAAACATTGGGAGGGATCCTGACAGGCTTGGGGGGGCTGCTGGGCTCAGGGATCCTGGCCTTTTTGCTTGTCCGCCTGACCACGGGCAATTTGGTTTATGCGTTAGGAGCGGCTGGGATCGCCTTGGTGGTGGCCAGCTCGGTGATCTGGTCGATGGGCGGTGGGGTTCGTTTGGCTCGATACCCAGAAGAAAAGAGCAAGCGCTTTACCAACTTTTGCAAAGCGGATCTACGGGGGGCGCGGATGGACGAGAAGCTACGGAAGTTTGCCCGCCGACAGGGGGCCATCTTGAGTTGACGCAGGGCGGATTGCGGATCTGGCGGATCTGGAATTTTGCGTTGCGATCTTTAAACTTTATAGATCTTTAATAGTTTTATAGTTGTTTCAGGTTAGGATGAGACGTCTGGGCTACTGATCGCGCCGGCGGGACGGAGTCCTTAGAAAAGCCTTCTGGCCCTCCGCATTCAACGCTTTGTCCTAGTTTGAATCGAAATGACCACAAAACCATAAAATAAAAGAGAAAAGTTCAAGAGCTCAAGCCATTGAAGGGGGTGGGGAAGCCCATCTGCGAAGAGACCGGTTGACCTGTTCCGTCAGAGCTCGGCAGGCTACGGTTTTGCCCTGTTGCCGATCCCCAGCTTGGTCGTAAAAGACAATACCATCGGCCCGAGAAAGGCCCAACGCCAAGAACAACAGCTCCAAGACCCCAAAAGAAGCGGTCTCCAGCTCCGGCGCTCGATCCTTAAGCTCTGCCAGCGTGGTGTGGGCATCTTCCAGGTGGCCGAAGGCCGGGATCCACAGATGGGTCGTCGGCTGGGATCCCTCTGAGGATGAGTCGCCAGCAGCAGGATCCTCGACCACCCGCACCGTCAGCCAGCCGCCATCGGGGTAGCGCAAGGTGGTGTATTGCAGGTGATCCAGGTGTTGAGCCACCTGAGTGAGCACATCCGCCACCTGTTGCATTGCCGCCGTCGGGATCCCATTTTGGGGAGCAGTATCCACAAGGGTTGCGGCCTGTGCTGCCAAACTAACCACCATGATTGACAACAATCCTCATTCACATCCAGAATAGATATTCGCAGCGATTGGGGCTGTAGTTCAATTGGTTAGAGCACCGCCCTGTCACGGCGGAAGTTGCGGGTTCGAGCCCCGTCAGCCCCGTACTCTTGAGAACACTCTAGCTTAGTCGCTCTCCTGCAGCCTCATATCTCCAGACTGATCTGATTTCTGATGGAGACTGCTGCGCAACGCGGTCGGCCTGGGGTTTAAGCTTCGGCGGTGGGGCCACTCTAAAATGGGGCTTAGTCCAGGGGAAAAACCATGCAGTATCGCAGATTTGGGCGTACCGAGCTGCCTATGCCTGTGCTGAGCTGTGGTGGCATGCGCTATCAACACAGTTGGCAAGATACTCCTTGGTCAGGGATCCCAGCGGCAAGCCAGCAGAACCTGGAGGCGACGATTCGCCGGGCCTTGGAGGTGGGCATCAACCACATCGAAACTGCCCGCGGCTATGGCACTTCTGAAATGCAGTTGGGCCGCATTTTGCCGCTCTTTCCCCGGCAAGATCTGATTGTGCAGACGAAAATTGGCCCCAGCGCCGACCCGCAGCAGTTCCTGGCCAAGTTCGAGCAATCGATGAGCTACTTGAACCTCGATTACGTGGATCTGCTGGCCATCCACGGGTTGAATACCTGGGAAGACTTGGAGCACAGCCTGCGTCCAGGGGGGTGTCTGGAGGTGTGTCAGCGCCTGGTACGGCAGGGGCGGGTGCGTTTTGTCGGCTTCTCCACCCATGGGCCGACGGAGTTGATCGTGGAAGCCATACGGTCAGGGGGCTTCGATTACGTCAACCTGCACTGGTATTTTGTCAACCAAACCAACTGGCCTGCCATTGAGGCCGCCGCTCAGCAGGATATGGGGGTATTCATCATCAGTCCCTCGGATAAGGGGGGCAAGCTTTACGATCCGCCCGCCAAGCTGGTGCAGTTGTGCCAACCCCTCAGCCCGATGGTCTTCAACGACCTGTTCTGTCTGTCCCATCCCCAGGTTCACACCCTCAGCATTGGGGCGGCCCGACCCAGCGATTTTGATGAGCACCTGCGGGCGGTGGAGCTGTTGGATCGGGCTGATGAGCTGTTGCCGCCGATCCTGGCCCGCCTAGAGCAAGCTTTGATCGAGCAGGTGGGAGAGCACTACGCCAAAACTTGGCACCAGGGCCTGCCTCGCTACGACCAAACCCCCGGACAGGTGAATATCCCGTTTATTCTGCTGCTGCGCAATTTGGTCTTGGCCTATGACTTAGTGGACTATGCCAAGAGCCGTTACAACCTGTTGGGCAATGCCGGCAGTTGGCTCCCCGGCCAGCGGGCAGACAAGGTGGATGCCGAAGCCCTGCGACCCTATCTCATCCACAGCCCCCACCGCGACCGGATCCCGGCTTTGTTGCAAGAAGCCCATCGCCTGCTCTCTGGAGCTGAGGTGAAGCGCCTATCTCAGAGCTAGCTTGCCCAGGGATCCCCCCGTTTGACGGTATTAAAATGCTTCCGCAAGAGATTCAAGACTACATCGTTTTATTGAGAAACTCCGTGTTGCAAGAACAGTTACTGAGTTAGATGAGAGTCTGGCAACACTAGCCCCACCGCATCTGTAGACGCAAGAGGAGTACCATTGCGATGGCCAGCCTTTTACTGTGGCCTGTTTGGCATGGTTGTAGGTGATTGAGATAACAGTCGCCGACCTTTCGGATTGCCAACGGATGTGCCGTCACTTTTATCGGATAGGCCGCACTCTCTTGGATCTGGACGCTGCCAAAACCGTTCGGGATCAACCCACCTGGTTTGAGGCTCCATCTTAAGGTCAGGGGCAGGAACCTGTTTGCCAGCAGCCTCAATCCCCTTGGACAGAGTGCTCTCAGCCACCCAACCCCATCGCTTCAATTTGATGAATGTAGTCGGGGGGAAGCCCATGCTCTCGTGCCCCCTTCAAGATTCCTTGAAGATATCCCTCGCTTGGGATCAATGAATCATCAATGAATGAATCTCCCGCCACGTAAGTCATTGCTTCGATCACTTCACCCTCATCGCTTCGAACCTGAACCTGCTGGCGACGGTAATGACCTCCCGGAATTCCTTCATACCGATCCATCCTCTCCAGCCTGTCCGAGCTGCACAGATAGGCAACTCCCCACACAACCCCAGAGGGATCCCGGACAATGTTGGCCTTGCCGGTTCCATCGTTGCCGCGCTTGTTGAACGTCAGGCGGTATCCCTGCAAACGAGCACGCCTAGCTTCCTTGAAATCAACAGCACGGTGTCCCATCTGCTGGGCATCTAGGTTACTTCCGTATGCAAAATACCACTGCTCACTCATCTCTAGTTCCCTTGGTGTCGGGTGAACCCGCCTACCCAGAGTTACACTAGGTCGTGTTGATCTTATGTTAGGATAGAGAGAATAATTTATAGAGGAAAGAGGATGAAGTTGGTTTTTTTAGATGAAAACAAATGGCAGAAG